>JAZOSZ010000090.1:0-1603 GCA_045657365.1 Eubacteriales bacterium | reverse complement strand
GCTGTCGGCAACCGCCGCTGTGACGATGCTGACGGGAGAAATTCGCCACCGCGTTTACGGAGAGACCTCGCTTCTCTTTTCGGTTCTGCTCCTCTGCGTTGCCGCATACGCAGGCGCGCGCCTTGTGAGCATGGCACTCTGCCCGAAACCCGAGGAGCTTCCCGAAGAAGCAGTAGCAGAAGAAGCAGCAATCAAAGAAACCGAAGAGATCGAAAAGATCGAAGAATCCGAAACAACCGAAGGAACCGAAGAAGAGTAAAACAACAAGGAGAAAGCCATGAGCGCGAACGACCGTATCCAATGGTTTCACAAAAAAATATCGGCAAACTGCTACCCCAACGCCTCGCATCTCTCCGAGCGTTTTGAGATTTCCCACCGTCAGGCACAGCGTGACGTCGAATTTCTGCGCCGCGAGCTTGGCGCACCGCTCGGCTACTGCCCCACGCGCAAGGGATATTATTATACCGAAAGCTTTGCGCTTCCGCTCGTGCTCGAAACCGAAAACGACGCCGACTATCAGGCAGTCGTGTCGAGTCTGCGTGCGTTCAGCGACGGAACGGCTGAGCGAAGCGTCCTTCAGATGCAGCTTCCCTACACGGCAACGCTTGAGATTACCGACCGTATGACCGTAATGAATCTGCGCGGCTTTATCGTCGGTGAAGAGCCGCACCACCGTTACCGTTGCGAATTTCCCAGCGTCGAACTCTTCCTCGGCATCATCGTTTCCGCCGACGCCGACATTCGCATCATTTCCCCCGATTGGCTTCGCGACAAGCTCATCGGCTTTGCGCGCCGACTCATCGAGCGCAACGATTTCGCCAAAGAAGACCCCGAAGAATAATTTTTTTGATTTTTTTCAACTTTTTTCAAAAAAGCTATTGACAAATCATTTTTTTGTGTTATAATAGTTCTGTTATCCAAAGACAGCAGGTTCCCGTAAAGGCGCAAGCTTCCCTGCCGAGGACAGATTTTGAATATTTTTTCTGATCTTTCTTCGTGCAAAGCTATGCCTTGCGGAAGAAAGTTTTTTTATTTCCTGCTGATTTTTCACACAATTTCACATAGGAGGTGAAAGAAAGTGCCTAGCAAATCCATTCTTGAGCAAAAGCAAGCGATCGTTGCCGATTTGGCGGAACAGTTGAAGAATTCTCCTGCCGGTGTTGTCGTTAACTACTAGGGTATTACCGTGGATGCTGATACGAAGATGCGTAAGGCTCTCCGTGAGGCAGGCGTAAAGTACACCGTTATGAAGAACTCTCTGACCGGCAGAGCTTGTGACGAAGTCGGTCTTGGTGAGATGAAGCAGTACCTTTCGGGTATGACTGCCATCGCAATCGGAACCGACGATGCCATTGCTCCCGCAAAAGTCCTCAAGGAGTACGCTGAGAAGATCGAGTCTTTCCAGATTCTCGCAGGTTACCTTGACGGCAAGGTTGTTGATAAGGCAACCGTTGAACAACTCGCAAGCATTCCCTCGAAGGAAGTTCTCATTGCAAAACTTCTGGGAAGCATCAAGTCTCCTCTGTACAATTTCGCTTATGCGATTCAGGCAGTGGTCGACAAGGGCGAGGAAACTGCTCCCGCAGCAGAGGAAGCTGCTCCC
>JAZOSZ010000089.1:0-3770 GCA_045657365.1 Eubacteriales bacterium | reverse complement strand
GCCGGCATTCAGGACGGCGACAGCGTCATTCTCTACGACCTCGAATTCGATTTCGTGGATTAAAACAGCACAAAAAAACACCGCCGTTGCCCAACTTCTCATAAGGATGTTTACAAAACTGTAGGGACCGGCGTAGCGAAGCGGCACGAGCGCAATGAATGACATGCCGGTGGCATGTCAGAACGCGAGTGTGACCGAGCTGCAGCGAGACCCTCGACGGTCCGCGACACATAAATTTCGGCAGAGATATTGTTTTCTCTGCCGATTTGTGTTATAATATTGTTGTATGGTAGGGGAGCATTCCATATGCTCCCGATACGGGCGGATATGGAATCCGCCCCTACAAGGGGTATGGGCTTTGCCCTGTGCCTTTGTAATTTAATTTCTAAAAATGGCATACATATCAACCCCCCGACAGACTTTTCAATAATCTGTCGGGGGTTATTATTTGTTTTTTATGGTAGGTAAAACCTGCTTTATGGCAGGTGTCCCTTTCGGTGCGCTTTTTCGTCAAGCGGTTTTTGAACAATATTCAATCATTTCAGATATTTCGAAAATCTGTGTCTGATCTTCACGATATAGATTCTTGCGAGTCTGCCGTAGAGGATATCGCAGACGGTATAAAGAAGATTCCCGAGCGCGAAAAACGCGATATAAACCGCGAAGGGCGGTATGCCGAGGGCATTTTCGGCAGTAAAGCCGAGCAGCTCCCCAAGCAAAAACACCTGCACCGCGTAAAGTGCGTTGAAAAGCGCGAGCTTCGGGATCCAAGCCGTCCAGACGGCTTTTTTGCACAACCGTTCAAACCCGAATTTGGCGATCGGCATATATCCGAAAAGCAACAGGAAGGTCCAAGCGGCAGATGCGCCGGGCATGAGGATCAGCGAAAGGGCGGAGATCACGGCATACACGCCGAGCGACCATCGGAAGCCCAATTCCAGAAGGCAGAACAAAACGATCACGGACGCGAGCAGAGCCGCCGACATATCGAGCACGTTCAGCAAAACACCGAATGAAACAAAGACTGCGCCGAGTGCGGCGCAGAGTGAGGCAAGAGCAAGCTTTTTCGTTTTTCTCATATCAACAGCACGAGATCAGATCACCGCCGCAGCATTCACAGCAGCAGTCAAGAGCCATCAGTCCGCAGCAAAGATCGCAGACCGAGTTTTCCCTTCTCGCGCGCGAACGGGACGAGGTGAAGCTCTGTATGCTCTCCATCGCGGCGAGATATTCGGGATTGTCGGGCTCCATGCGCAAAGCCGCCTCAAAATACTTTGCCGCCTCGAAATACCAGCCTCTCGCGCGAAAAACCACGCCCTTGAGAAAATACCATTCCGCGCCCCTTTCGGCACCCGGAACGGAATTCAGGCGGATCTCCGCCTCGTAAAAATTATTGTCGCCGATAAAGCTTCGGATCTCCTGAAAGCGTCCCTTGCCGTATCCCTCGCCGTACGATGTTTGCGCACGGAACGTCTCGGAGCGCTCCTCGCTCTCCTTGCGCCATTTGCGGATCGTATCGTAAGCCTCGTTGATCTCCTTCATTTTCTCTTCCGCGAGATCTGCGAGGGGCGTATTCGCGTAATTGTCGGGATGGTACTTTTTCGCCAGCTCCCGATACGCCTTTTTCACGTCCTCATCACTCGCCGTGCTCTCAATACCGAGGATCTTGTAGGGATCGCTTTGCATCTTCGGATTCCTTTCCCAACGCCACGGAGAGAGCGTTCTCCATGCCGTCGCAAACAATATTTTCTATACAGGCAAGGAGCGTCTCCCTGCCGGAAAAATCGATCAGATCGACCGCGCGCATGATCGCCGCCGACTCCATCGCCATCGCGCCGCGAAACGCATTTTCACGAAAATGCAAAAGCCGCGCTTCGTCGGGGAACGCCGACAGAAAGGGATTGTACGAGCCGCTTTTGCGGTCGTCCTCGATATCGTCGATGGCATCCGCAAAATAGACCCATCTGCCCGTGTGCAGACCGATCTCGTACGCGATCTTCTCCTCCGCGCCCTCCAGCCCGTAAGCGAGAAGGCGTCCGAGCATATCGCCGAACACGTCCGCGGGCATATCGGGCACGCCGCAATTTTCCGCCTCCAGCTCGGAGAGCGTCGAAAGCGACTGCCGTGCTATAAGCGAGATCTCGCGCTTCGTTTTCTCCGCGCGGCGCTTCATTCCCCGTGCAAGGGGGCGCAAAAGCCGCGCGCCGATGCGCTTCAAGCCCTTCTCGTCGGCGGCGGTATCCTCCAGCTTATGGTAAGAGAGGACCGCGCTGACGGCGGCGGTATAGGCGAGAGCCTCGTTATCGTTCACCATCGGACGGCGGCGCAGTGGGTGAAATAAGCACCTCCTGCGCGCTGTACCGATATCCGTCCGCGCAAGCGCCATACGCGCAAGCGCGAAAAATGTCATATCAAAGCTGAGCGTCATGCGGGAAAGCTCGCCCGTATGCTTCTTCATCGAGCGGCAAAGACCGCAATACACGCTCCTGTAAAATTCGTATTCCTTGACCTTCAGCTCGGGAATATATGGTTTTACGTAGCCAAACACAAATTAAACTTGGATTCCGTAGTAGTAGTAAAGGATCATGCGGTAGTAGTCGTCAACGTAGGGGGAAAGGAAGGTATCCGCCATGGTGTACTTACCGGTGATCTCGGTCTTAACGACAATGTCGTCAAAGAAGCCTTCAACGAACTTTTCGTACTTGTCGAAGTTAACGGTATCCTTGTATTCAGCGAAGATATCGAAGTATTTGTTTTTCACGTTATTGCCGCTTTCGTCCTTGACGATGTTGCCTTCGGCATCCTTTTCGAATTCATCGTAAACGTAGGGCTTGAGGTCGATCTTCTTAACGATGTATTTCTTATCGCCAACGGTGATCGCTTCGCCGGTCCATTCGCCTACCTTGAGATCCTTGACCTTGTCGGTAACGGTGGAGTTGACGAGGGTAGCTTCCTTATCAAGGAACCAACCCTGAGAGTAGGTGACGGAGGTATAGTCATCGGAATACTGCGCAATAAGGTCTTCGAAGGTGCTCTTGCCGTCCTTGAGCTTCTTGAGGATCTCGTCGGGGAGAGTCTGCTTTTCGGTCTTTTCAGCGTCGGTCAGCTTTTCGGTCTTGTAGGATTCGGTCTCAACCTCTTCGCCCTTATCGTTCTTCTGGGTAGCAATGACGCGGTTGCCCTTGTCGTCACGAACGACCTTGTTTGCCATATCGAGAACGATATACTGGTAACCTACGAAGTTTTCTTCATAGTAAGTCTTGAGGTCAGCGTCGGTAGCGGCAAGCTCACCGGTGCCGCCGTCCTTGGTTTCAGTCAGATGCTTGAAGAGCATATCGGATCTGTCTACCATGGGAGCGTAGATGGAGTAGTAAGTCTTTGCGGTGTAGCCGTAGTACTGCTTGTATGCGCCCTGACCGCCTGCGTCCTTCACGTCGTTCTTGAGGGAGGTCTGGTAGCCGTCGAGCTTATCCTGGGAAATGGTAAGACCGTACTTTTCGAAAAGGTACTTTTCAACGAGAACTGCCTTTGCCTGCTCCATAGCAAGCCCCATATAATATTCTTCGTTGGTCTTGTCGGTTTCTTCGGTGGATTTCTCTGCCCAGAAGCTTGCGGTATCCTTGGAGCTGGGGTAGAGGAGGTTTACGAAGTAGGTGCGCTTTCTGTTCTTCAGAAGAATATCGAATTCTTCTTCGGTCATGGTGTAGACCTTGCCGTCCATTTCGAAAACGAGGGCGATCTCCTGAGACGCGCCGCAGCCTGCGAAAAGG
>JAZOSZ010000088.1:0-10929 GCA_045657365.1 Eubacteriales bacterium | reverse complement strand
TGGAGCGATTCGCCCGAGAAATGAAGAGTGATCCTTCTGAGATCTCTCTCGTAATGACGGGAGAATTTGCGCCTTTGATGCTTCGCGCGTCCCGGTATTCCTTTGCGTATGAGGAGCATCTGACCTTGAAGGGACTTTGCGAGCTGTATTGCAACACTCTTCGGGGTGACAACGATTGATTGCTTCGGCAGTTTGCCGCGGTGATATAAATTTTAAGCGCCGTACCCACGCGGACGGCAGCATCGGGTGGAAGTCCCGAAAGGAGAAAGATATGAAAAAACTTTTTGAAAAGACGGTACTTTTGACCGTACTTACAACGACGGGGGTGCAGAGATGAAAAGAAATCAAAAGATCCTTCGTATGGTAGAGCTTTCGATGCTCATCGCGCTTGTCGTCGTATTGCAGATGATCAGCGCGCTGATTCCGCCGATCGCAGGAACGGTATCGATCACACTGACACTCGTTCCCGTCGTGGTGGGAGCGATTCTTTTCGGTAAAAAAGGTGGAGCGCTTCTTGGCTTTACCTTTGGCTTGATTGTACTGATCAACTGTATTTCGGGACTTGACGTCGGTGGAAATATTTTGTGGAATGCCAATCCCGCGCTGACGGCACTGATCTGCTTTGTGAAGGGAATTGCCGCAGGCTTCATTCCTGCCGTCCTTTACGAGCTGGTACGCGGTAAGGCAGAGCAGGCAAGCAGCGGAAGAAAATATGCGGCGGCGCTCGTTGCGGCACTTTCGGCGCCGATCGTTAACACGGGACTTTTCGTCTGTGGAATGCTTCTGTTCTTTATGGACACGCTTCGTGCGTGGGCGGGCGGTACGGATATTGCTTCCTACATTTTGATCGGACTTGCAGGGGTCAATTTCCTTGTTGAATTTTTCATCAATATTATTCTCACCCCCGCGATCGTTCGTATCGTTGAGGTTGTGAAGAAGAAACTTAATTAACTTATAAAAAAGCCAACGAAGAAAAATTCGTTGGCTTTTCCAAAATCCAACCATTGGTTGGGCAAAATCAACGGTTAGTATCTTCAGTTTGGTCGATTTCAATGCTACAATGAAATTACCAAAAGAAAGGAGATTGTTTATGAATCAAACAATAGGTCAAAGAATTTCAAAGCTTCGTAAAGAAAAGAACTTAACGCAAGAGGAGCTTGCCGAGCTTCTTTCGGTGAGCGGACAGGCGGTGAGTAAATGGGAGCAGGATCGTTCCTATCCCGATATTCTTTTGCTTCCTACGTTGACGAAGATCCTCGGAGTAACGGTGGACGAGCTTCTCACGGGCGAAGCACCTGTTTCGGCAGAATCCAAAGCAACGGTGAATGGAGAATATGCCGATCGGGTCATGAAGGTGCAGGTAGTTAGTCGGTCGTGGATTCAAAATGTGAAGCTTTTGCTTTCTTCGGTAGAAAACGCAGATTCCTTGCGTGGATATTTTCCTGAAGACACCTTTGAGGAATTGAGATCGCAAATGGAAAGCGGCGTGCAATTAGCCAAAAAAGGTGCGCTTGGAACGGTGTTTTCTTACGTGACGCAGCCTTTAATTGTTCAAATTAAAGTCATAACCTTGAACGATCTCGATGATGAAGACGAAGAAGACGATGAAGACGATGAAGACGATGAAGAATAAGAGGAATAAAAAAGTTCCTTGCCATAATAAAACGACCGATAAGGAAGGTTTTTCGCACAAAATGGCATAAAAGAAGCCTCTCCTTTTGGGAGAGGTGGCAGCCGAAGGCTGACGGAGAGGGTTCTTTGTTAAAAGAGAATGCCCTCTCAGTCACCGTTCGGTGACAGCTCCCCCAAGGGGGGAGCCTTTTTTAGTTCCGCGTAAATCTTCGTTAAGGGACAAATTATGGCAAGGAACTTTTATTATTGACAAGCCTCATACAAAGTTTCTGCAATTTTCTGCATTGTTGTCACATCAACTTTTTCTATCTTTCGATCATAGGTGATCAGTCCATTCGTTTCGTCTTCAATGTCTGAGAGCTGGGTATAGACGGCGGCGGAAAGTCCATTCTTTACGGCGGGAAGGATCTCGTCGAGATACAGCTTTTCCAGTGCGTCGGTAAAACTCTTTCGGTCGGTGAACGTGCGGTAACCGTAATTGTCCTTGAGATTAAACGAATGTCCCTCAATTTTGTACGAATATCCGCCGAACTCCGACAAAAAGAGCGCTCGCTCGCCCATTGTCAGTCTGACGGGCTTGAAATAAACGTGTCGGCTATCGAAATCGGTGTAGTGCGGTTTGCCTCGTTTCGACATAAACCACCCCGAGGTCGAATCAATGGGACGCGTATCGTCAAGCTCTTTCATCAGTCGATAGGCACTCTCGTGGTCAAACTGTCCCCACCCCTCGTTGAAGATCGTCCAAGAGAGGATGGAAGGGTGGAAGGAAAGATGCTTTACCGTCGATTCCATTCCGTCAAGGAAAGCTTTTCTCGTTTCTTCATTGCGGTGCAACCGCTTGTCGTTGCGGCGCAATATTCCGACCGTGGGGAGTGCGGTATCGCGCAGGAAGGAATAGTCCGAGTTGTTGACCATATCCTGAAAAACGATCATACCGAGGCGGTCGCAATCGTAATAGAACTGCTCCGGCTCGATTTTAATATGCTTTCGGAGCATATTGAAGCCCATTTTTTTGGCAAAAAGGATATCCTTTTCGTAGCCCGAGGGTTTGGCGGGGAGAAAAATTCCGTCGCTGAAATAGCCTTGATCGAGAAGTCCGTGACAGAAGATCGGTTTGCCGTTCAGACAAAGGCGTTTGTTTTCCACGGTGACGGTACGAAGAGCAAAATAAGAAGAAATCTCGTCCTCACCGACCGTTAGCGTCAGATCGTAAAGGTGGGGATTTTCGGGAGTCCAACAAATCGGATGATCTACGGTCACCGTGGCTTGTCCGTTCGTGAGCGGTACCGAGGTTCCTCCCGCGATCAGCGTACCTTCGGCAGAAGAAGCGTCGCTCATTTCTACTTGAATATTGAGAGAATCGAGTGTTGTACGCACCGAAATTTCTTTGATATAGACCTCGGGGACGCTTTCCAGCCAAACGGTTTGCCAAATGCCGGAGATCGGCGTGTACCACATACCGCCGCGCTTTTTCTTTTGCTTTCCGTAGGGAAGGATTTTATTTTCGAGTTCGTCGGTGACGAAAATTTCGAGCGTATTGTCTTCCTCAAGCGCTTCGGTAATATCCAAGGTAAAGCGTTCGTATCCGCCGCGATGCGTTCCGAGAATTTTTCCGTTGAGAATTGCCGTAGAAATCTGATCGGCGGCGTCGATATGCAAAAGAACGCGTCCGCGTGAGAAGCCGTCGGGCAAGGAAAATTCCTTGCGATAGCAGAGCGTCGCGCCGTCGGGCATCGTTCGACCGATCCCCGAAAGGGGAGATTCGGGAACGAAGGGAACGAGAATCTTTTCTTCATAGCGCGGTACCTCGCGCTCTTTTACGTCCGAAAAATCCCAAAGTCCGTTCAGACAGAGAAAGGAATCTCTTCTCAGGTGAGGACGGGGATAGACGTTCCACGGAATCGGGGGCGGCGACGCGAGAAGCTGTTCGCCGTCGGGGGTGAATAGCTGTACGATTTTATTTTCTTGTTTCATCTGCGAAACCTCTTTTTGTTTTTTGATAATAAAATTATATCATATTTTCCCGAGAGCGTCAAGAGAAAAGAAAAGCCGACAAACGTCGACTTTTCTGATTTCATCATTTTTCGGATGCGTTTTTCCAATCTGCCATAAATTTCTCAATACCTGCTTTTGTCATAGGATGATCGATCATCTGCAAAATGACCTTATAGGGAACGGTGGCAATATTGGCGCCGTGCTTTGCAGCATCGGTGACGTCCTGCGGACCGCGGATACTTGCGGCAATAATTTCGGTTTTGATTCCGTGAAGCTCAAAGATCGTTGCGATATCTTCAATGAGAGCAAGACCGTTGTTGGAGATATCGTTCATACGTCCGACAAAGGGACTGACGTAGGTGGCACCCGCTCTTGCGGCAAGAAGCGCTTGCGCGGGGCTGAAAATCAGAGTGACGTTCGTATGGATTCCCTCGGCAGAGAGTACCTTGACTGCCTTGAGTCCTTCTGCGCAAACGGGGATTTTAATGACGATATTTTGATGAATCTTGACCAGCTCTCTTGCTTCACGGATCATTCCTTCGGCATCGAGCGAAACAACCTCGGCGCTGATCGGACCGTCCACGATTGTCGTGATTTCTTGAATCACTTCCTCAAAGACCTTTCCTTCTCTGGCAATGAGCGAAGGGTTGGTCGTAACGCCGCAAATGACGCCAAGCTCATTCGCAGCTTTGATATCTTCTACGTGTGCTGTGTCGATAAAGAGTTTCATACTTTTTCTCCTTTTTCGGGTTCTTTCCCAAGTATTTTTTGTAGTTCGAGGCTTATTATACGGGATATTTCCGACCTTGTCAAGGAGTGGCGCGAACTTTGAAGAAAAATCACTCAACTCGCCATACTCTTTCATACTTTTGCAAACTTTGTCATAATAAAAAATTGACAAAGCCACGGTGATATGATATAATAAAACCATAGTAGAAAGGAGAATTGCTATGTATACGATTTACGTAAAGTTTGAATGCTATGAGGGCAAGCGCGAGGCGTTTGTCCGACGGATCAGAGAAGAAGGTATCCTTGCGGCAATTCGCGCCGAGGACGGCTGTCTTCGCTATGAGTATTATTTTTCCGAGGAAAACGAAAACGAGCTTCTTTTGCTGGAAGCGTGGGAGACGAAGCATCATCAAGAGGTACACATGACGCAACCGCACATGGCGAAGCTTCGTACGATCAATGCCGAGCATATTGCCTCGGTCACGCTCGGAGAATACGAGAAAAAGTAAAAGAGAGGAACTATTATTCCAACGGAGAAGAATCCTATCGTGAGGAAATCTTGTACGATGAACAGGAAAATCCGATAGAATAAAAAAGAATGCGACGAATTTTTCGTCGCATTCTTTTTTGTTTATTTTGCCGCTTCCTTGGCTGCGGTCAGTGTGTTTTGCATCAGCATGGTGATCGTCATCGGGCCAACACCGCCGGGAACGGGTGTGATATAAGACGCCTTGGGAGCAACGGATGCAAAATCAACGTCACCCGTCAGCTTTCCGTCGGAACGGCGGTTCATACCGACGTCAATGACGACGGCGCCTTCCTTGATCATATCGGCGGTAAAGAAATCGGCTTTTCCGATCGCCGCTACGAGAATATCGGCTCTGCGGCAGACCTCGGCAAGATTTTTCGTGCGGCTGTGGCAGACGGTAACTGTGCCGTTGGCGTGGAGCAGAAGCATTGCCTGAGGCTTGCCCACGATATTGGAGCGTCCGACGACAACACATTCCTTGCCCGAAATTTCAATACCGCTTCGCTCGAGCAGAGCCATAACACCCGCGGGGGTGCAGGGAAGGAAGGAATAATCTCCGATCATAATGCGTCCGACGTTCGTGGGGTGGAAAGCATCAACGTCCTTCTTCGGATCAATACGAAGAAGGACCTCGTTCTCATCGAGATGCTTCGGCAGAGGAAGCTGACAGAGAATTCCGTGGATTGCCGAATCGGCATTGAGCTTGTCGACGAGTGCGTTCAGCTCTTCCTGCGTTGTATCAGCGGGAAGCTCGTAGGCTTCGGAATAAAATCCAACTTCTTCGCACGCGCGGCGCTTGTTGCGGACGTAAACCTGCGAAGCGGGATCTTCGCCGACGATGATGACGGCAAGTCCGGGGCGAAAGCCGTTCTTTGCATAAAAAACTTCGGTTTCTTCTTTGATCTCCGCACGAATTGTGGCGGAGATTGCTTTTCCATCAATAATATTTGCCATTTTCTTTTTTCCTTTTTATTCTTCTTGATTTTCTTGCACCGTGTTTGTGGATTCTTCTGATGTTTCTTGTATCTCTTCGGGGGATTCCTTCGATTCACTTGCTATGGCACTCGGATTTTTGAGTTTCGCATAGGTCGGATCGTATACTTCGGCGGTGAGACGGTCACGGCGTGCCTTGAGGAGAAATACCGTCAGGAGAATTCCACCGATGACGAAACAGCAAAAGCCGACGACCTGCGAGATGCGGAAGACACCGACGTAAAGGCTGTCGGTACGCAGTCCCTCAATGAACATTCTTCCGAAGCCGTACCAAGTAAGATACATCAGAAGCACCTGACCGTCAAACTTTTTCTTCTTGTAAAGCGCGTTGATCAAAAGAAAGCCCACGAGATTCCAGAGCGATTCATAAAGAAAAGTGGGGTGGAAATAGAACATTGTATAGTAGCTTTTGATGTTCGGGAGCAGTCCCATTCTCAAAAAATACAGAGGGTGACCTTCGGTAACGATCGAGCCGTAGGCTTCGCCGTTGAAGAAATTTCCCCATCTGCCGAGAATTTGACCGATCATTACGGCAGGCGCGGTTGCGTCGAGCATTTTGAGAACGTTGAGCTTCTTGATGCGGCAAACCACAAAGATCGTCAGTGCGCCGGCAATGATCGCACCGTAAATGGCAAGACCGCCGTTCCAGATCGCAATCACTTCCTTGAGACTGTGATACTGATCGAGTGAGGTCAGTACGTAATAAAGTCTTGCACCGATGACGGCGAAAATGACGGTAAAAATTCCCACGTCGAGCAGATCGTCGAAGATGATTCCTTCTTGCTTTGTACGGAAAGCACAGTAGAGAAACGCAAGAATGATCCCGACGGTAATAATGAGTCCGTACCAGCGGACCTCAAGTCCGCCGAAGATCGGAATGGTGAAGGCAACGGGATCGACGGTAAAGGTGTCGATGCCAAGACCCGGGAAAGACATAGTAACCATACGGTTCTCCTTTGTTTTTATTATTTTTGAGAAGTGTTGAGCGGAAGAATGACCGAAAGTGCGATCTTTTCTTCGTCGAATGCGTGTTCAAAGAGGGCAACGACCTCTTCAAAAGTAACTTCTTCCAGAATCTGTGCGTAAGAAAGAAGCTCCGAGTCTTCGCAAAGGAAGGAGAAGAGATTGTTGGCAATGCTGTCGGTGGAATCAAAGGACTTGACAAATTCGGCGTACATCACTCGCTTTCCGCGTATAAAATCGTCACGGGAAAGCCCCATTTTCCGAATCTTTTTGAGATGCTTTAAAATTTCCCGCAATACGAGCTTCGGATCGTCTGCCTCTCCCGCAATGGAATTGTAGGCACTCGATTCCGAAATCGTGTATCCGTAGGAAAGGGCGGGGGAGATGAGGTTTCGGTCGAGAAGATCTTCATAAAGCGCTCCCGCACGGGAAAAGAGCATCTCGTCAAGGATTGCCATTGCGGCATCCTTTTTTTGTCTTGCTCGCCCGTCTTCGGGGATCTCGGTATCCTTGATTCCGATATTGAACATCGGCTTGGAGACTTGCATTCGTTGCTCCCGATACGAAGAGAGTACCGAGGCAGGTTCTGATTCGTTTTCATTCGTACAAATGACAGAGAGCTCGTCTTCAGGGATTTTTGGAAGTACCTCGTCGGCAATGCGAAGCACTGCCTCGTCGCTGACGTCACCGCAAACCACCAGCGCCATATTGGAAAGGCGGTAAAAGGTGCGGTAGCATTGGTAGAGAAGCTCGGGGGTGATTTGGGAAATCGATTCGACCGAACCGCAGATATTTCGGCGAATGCTGTGGGTGTGATACATTGCCTCCAGCATTCCGTAAAAGCAACGGTCTGAGGGATTGTCGTCGTACATTCGTATTTCCTCGGAAATAATTCCCACCTCGGACGCCACCGTTTCGGCGGTGAAATAGGGGTGCGTCACAAAGCTCAGAAGCTCGCAAAGAGATTCCTCAAAGCGTTCGGTGGCGCTGAAAAGATAGCAGGTTTTATTGAACGAGGTGTAGGCATTGGCGTCGGCACCGTATTCCGAAAAACGCTCGAAAGCGTCACTTCCGTCTTCGGCACAAAAAAGCTTGTGCTCGAGAAAATGCGCGATGCCGTCGGGAACGGTGATTTCTTCGCCGTTCTTACCGACGCGAAAGCTGTTATGAATCGAGCCGTATTTCGTTCCGAAAATTGCGTAGGTCGCGGTCATTTTCTTCGGGAAGACGTAGATGGGAAGACCGCTTACGTGGCGGAATTCGTGATATTCTTCTCCGAGGAAAGAGTCACGGTGATATCGATGAGGCGTGAGGTTATTCATTTTCGCCACCCTCACTTTCTGAAGCATTCGTGCCTTCAATGAAGAAGGCGGTGTCGTAAACGACGTTTTTCGCAACGGCGGCGACTTCTTCTTTCGTGACGTCAAGGAGCGCGCGACGGCATTCGTCTACGGTCTCCGTTATACCGAAGAGTTCGCGTACGCCGTAAAAGGCTTGCAACTCAAAGGGATTGTCGTAGATCTGTTGATAGGAGTTTTCCAACGATTTCCTTGCGGCGTGAAATTCGACGTCGCTGATGTTGCCTTCGCGAAGCGCGTCAAGTTGCGCAAGAATTGCTTCTTCGGCAATCGTGCGATTCTTGGATTCGATGCCGCAGTTGACTGTGAGGATTCCGCTGTAGCGGTGATAGGAGGAGGAGCAGTAGTAGCAAAGGCTCATCTTTTCTCTGACGTTCATAAAAAGCTTGGACGCGGGCGAGCCGCCGAACAGCTCGTTGAACATCATTGCGGCATACACCCCTTTGGAATTCTTCTCCGTGCAGACACCCGTGCGGAAGCCAAGCGCCAGCTTGCCTTGCGATACGGGCATTTTTTCGGAAAGCATACATTCCCCAAGGCTTGCTTCGGCGTGCGGCAGAGAAAGCGTTCGGGCGGAGCCGTTCGCTTCTATGGGGAAATATTGTTGCAACAGCGAAGCAACGGTGTCGGGAGAAAGAGTTCCGATGTAAAATGCCTGCCATACGGCGTTTTTCAAAAGCTCTCGGTAGGCACGAGTCAGCGCCGTTTCGTCAATTTCGGAGAGAAGCGCTCCGAGTTCTTTGACCGTTGGATATTCGGGATCGTTCCGATGCATCAGCTCGGCAAGACGGGTGGCGGCATAGAGGCGCGTATTGTTGATTTCGGAACGCAAAGCGTCTTGTGTAAAGCGAATCTCCTGCGCCACGAGGGTGGGATCAAATGTGCCGTTGGGAAGGTTTGGGTGCAGAATCATCTGTGAGAGGATTTCAATTGCGCCTTCGGTGATCTTTGTGCCGTCGATCGCATAGCGTTCGTCCAAAATTTCGGCACTGAAAACGAGCGAAAGATTTCGCCCGATTCTTTGCGTACGGATTTCAACGCACGAGGCGTAGAGATCGTCCAGACGGCGATTCAGAAGTGCCATCGTCGGATAGCGTTCGGTGCCGCGGCGAAGGATTCCCGAAAGGAGCATCGCATCGGCAGAACTTTGCTTTGTTTGGGGAATCGTCAGCGTCAGTGTGAGAACTCCCGTTTTGAATCGATCGGTTTGAATACAGGATAGATCGAGCGTATTTGAAATTTTTTTCTTGATCAGCGTCATCGTTTCTCCTGAAAAACTACAAAATATATTATATAATATTATACTACACGCTTCTTTTTTTTTCAATATCTTTTCTAAAAAAGCTCTTGGAAAAAATTTTTGAGAAAAAGTGAAAATTTTTTCAAAAAAAGTGAAAAAAACTATTGACATCTTGATATTAAATATGGTACAATATATTGCCGCTTAGTATCGGGCTCTTTTAAGTGCGGTTTTCGCCGCCCGAAATAGCGAGACTAAAAAGAAAGAGAGGTGCTTTTCGTGTACGCAATTATTGAAACAGGCGGAAAGCAGTACAAGGTTTGCGAGGGCGATATCGTATTTATCGAGAAGCTCGACGTAAACGAGGGTGATACGGTTACGTTTGACCGTGTCAAAGCAGTATCGGTAGGTAGTGAGTTCAAGGTAGGCGCTCCTACGGTAGAAGGTGCTACGGTCACCGCAAAGGTTATTGCCAACGGTAAGGGCAAGAAAATTTATGTAATGAAGTACAAGTCCAAGAAGAACGAAAAGAAGAAGATCGGTCATAGACAGCCTTACACCAAGGTTCAGATCGAGGCCATTCAGGGCTAATTCGAGTCAGAAATGACGAAAATCGTTTTTTTCAGAAGCGGCGGAGTTTTTTACGGCTTCGAGGAGCACGGTCATTCGGGATATGCCGAGGCAGGGGACGACGTTCTTTGTGCGGCGCTTTCGGCAATGACGATGCTCGTCATCAATACGATCGAGGTTGCGTATGCCTCTGACGTCGAGTATACGATCGACGAGGGAGCGACTCATATTATGGTGCGCGCCAAAGCGGCGTTGCCCGAATTTGAGGAAGACGAGAGAAAACGGTATGCCGTATCGGGACTGTTTTTATCGTATTATTACCAGCTCAACGATCTGATTGAGGAATATTACGATTATCTTGACGTGGAAGTCAAGGACGTAGATTATCTTTAAACGCTTTTGAATCACAAACCGCAAGTTGTACAAAATTACATTGATTAGGAGGAACGCATAATGTTGAAGCTCAGTTTACAGTTCTTTGCTCATAAAAAGGGTGTCGGTTCTACCAAGAACGGACGTGACAGTGAGTCCAAGCGTCTTGGCGTAAAGAAGGCTGACGGACAGGCTGTTCTTGCCGGTAACATCATCGTAAGACAGAGAGGTACTTCGATTCATCCCGGTAACAACGTGGGAATCGGTAAGGATGACACTCTGTTTGCGCTGATCGACGGTAAGGTTAAGTTCGAGCAGAAGACCAAGGATAAGAAGCAGGTTAGCGTATACGCTGACTAAGCTTTCCAAAAAAGAGGGTTACGAAACTTCGTAACCGTCTTTTTTTATTTCTCGTCGAGCGTTGACGTCCAAGAGCGGCCGCCATGCTCGCGGCAATAGATCTCGATCTTTGGATCTTCTCCAAAGCCCACGAAAGAAGCCCCTGCGCTGTTTGCAAAGATCAGACCGTGCAAGCGCATACTTCCTAC
>JAZOSZ010000087.1:0-3564 GCA_045657365.1 Eubacteriales bacterium | reverse complement strand
TTGCCAAGCTCCGTTCGGGCGCGGTTGGTACGATTACGGCAAGTAAGCTTACTCTCGGCTCGAACGACGACTTGAATCTTTCGATCGTAGGAGAGCTCGGCGCGATCAAATTCTCGCTGATGAATCCCAACTATCTGTATTTTTACGACGCTTCGCGTCCTACGGGAACCTTTGGCGGTGAGCGTGGCTATACCGCGATTGAGTGCGTTGGTCGTTATCCTGCACCCGCAGGCACCTTCCCTGCCTCCAAGGCGCCCGTCGGCTGGCTCCGCGGTCATATCGGCAGTATGTATCAATTTCTTGATTCTGTCAATACGGGCGTTCCGTCCGCCCCCTCGTTCAAAGACGGGGCGCACGTGCAAGCCGTCATGGAAGCGGCATACCGTTCCGCCAAAGAAGGAAAAGAAATTAAGCTTTAACATAACGTCAGGAAAGGAGAGTGACCTCAATGAAAGTTATCGGCATTACCGGTCCCACGGGCGCGGGAAAATCCTTGCTTTGCGGCAAGCTCTCGGGAAAATTTTCCGTCATTGACGCCGACGAGGTCTATCATTCCCTTCTCTGTCCGCCGTCCGATTGTCTGGATGCGCTTCGCCGTTCCTTTGGCGACGGAGTTTTTCTGTCCGACGGCTCACTCGACCGTACCGCGCTTTCCTCGATTGTTTTTTCCGACGAAGAAAAGCTTTCGCTTCTCAATCGCACGGTGCTGGATTTCGTTCTGAAAAACATCCGCGCAATGCTTGCGGAGCTGAAAGCCTCGGGAACGGAATGCGTCTTGGTTGACGCTCCCACGCTGATTGAATCGGGATTTCATAAAGAGTGCGATTTTACCATTTCGGTTCTCGCATCTCCCGAGCTTCGGCTGTCGCGTATTATCACGCGCGATCATCTTTCCGAAGAAAAAGCCGCGTTGCGTATTTCGGCACAAAAAGACGACGATTTTTACCGTACGCATTCAGATCTTGTTCTGATCAACGACGGAGACATCAACGCGTTAACAGAACGTGCCCTTGAATTTCTGAATTTTTAACTTTTTCCGAAAGGATTTCTTATGCAAAAAACGAAACGGATTCTCTCCGTTCTTTTAATCATTGCTCTTTCGCTCTGTCTTGGCATTGGAATTCATTTTTCCTGGAACGTCATCGACGAGCAAACACACCCGATTCGCTACGAAAAAATCGTAGAAAAATACGCCGAAGAATACGACGTACCCGAAATCGTGATCTTTTCGGTGATCAAAGTCGAAAGCAAATTTGATGCCAACGCAATTTCGTCTGTAGGCGCAATCGGTCTGATGCAGATGATGCCTGCCACCTTTGACTGGCTGACGGGCGACGAGCATCTCGGCGAGCATCTTTCTTCGCTTCTTCTGACCGATCCCGAGGTCAACATTCGCTACGGTACGTATTATCTTCGCTATCTTTACTTGAAATTTGAAAATTGGGACACGGTATTTGCCGCCTACAACGGTGGTGAAGGAAACGTAGCGAAATGGCTGACCGATCCCGAATATTCCGAAAATGGAATCCTTACATATATTCCCTTTGAGGAAACACGCAATTACGTCACCAAGGTCAACGATGCAATTGCCGTCTATGAAAAATTATACGTCAAAGAATCATAAAACCGAAAGGATGAAAAACAAAAATGAGTGAACTGAAGTATGAAAAGAAAACGGTATACGAAAGAGCCGATCAAGCAGTCATTGATGCGGCGTTTGAATATGCCAAGGACTATAAAAAATATCTGGACGGGGGCAAGACCGAGCGCGAAGCTGTAAAAATCTCTATTGAAATGGCGAAGCGCGCAGGCTATCGGGAATACCGCTTCGGAGATCCGCTGAACGCAGGCGACAAGTGCTACTACAACAATCGCGGAAAAAATCTTTACGTCTTTTCGATCGGCAACGAATCGATTGAAAACGGCATCCGTATCACAGCGGCACACGTGGACGCGCCCCGCATCGACCTCAAGCAAAATCCTCTTTATGAGGACGGCGGAATGGGCTTTTTCAAAACACATTATTACGGCGGCATCCGCAAATATCAATGGGTTGCCACACCTCTCGCACTCCACGGTGTGATCGTCAAGAAGGATCAGACCGTCGTTGAGGTTTGTCTTGGCGAGGACGAAAACGACCCCGTCTTTTATATCAACGATCTTCTCCCCCACCTCGGTCAGGAGCAAAGCAAGCTCCCGCTTTCCGAGGGAATCAAGGGCGAACAGCTCAATATTCTGATCGGATCGATTCCCGAAGCTGAATCCAAGGAAATCAAGCCCGCCATTCTCAAGCTTCTGAACGAAAAATACGGCATTTGCGAAGAAGATTTTCTTTCTTCCGAGCTTTGTGTCGTTCCTGCTGCCAAGGCTCGTGACGTCGGCTTTGACCGTTCACTCATCGGTGCCTACGGTCACGACGACCGCGTTTGCGCATATCCCATTCTGACCGCACTCTTTGATTCGACCGATACCGAGCACACAAAGCTCTGTATTCTTGCCGACAAGGAAGAAACGGGCAGTGACGGTCCGAGCGGTATGAAATGCGATCTTCTGACCGATCTGATGACGGAAATTGCGACGCAGCTTGGCGGACATCCCGCCGTCGTACGTGCGAACTCCAAGTGTCTTTCTGCCGACGTTTCTGCGGCGTACGATCCCAACTTTGCCGACGTCTTTGAAAAGCGCAATACCCCCCTGCTCTCTTGGGGTGCTGTCTTTACGAAATTTACGGGTTCACGCGGAAAGTCGGGCACGAACGATGCTTCTGCCGAATATATCGGCTGGCTTCGCTCGATTCTATCGCGTGACGGCGTCATCTGGCAGGCAGGTGAGCTTGGTCGCGTGGATCTTGGCGGCGGCGGAACGGTTGCGATGTATATTTCCAAACACAATATCGACACGATCGACCTCGGCGTCCCCGTCATTTCGATGCACGCCCCCTTTGAGGTCATTTCCAAGGTCGACCTTTACGAAACCTACCGTGCTGTAAAAGCATTCTATCAGTATTGATCTTTGTACTATGTTAGATAAACTCAAAGAAGCCGAGGTGCGTTATGAGTCGATCGAGAGCGAGCTGTCCTCGCCCGAAATCTTTTCCGATCCGACCCGTTACGCAACTTTGATGAAGGACTACAAAGCACTGACCCCTATCATTGAAAAATACCGTGCCTACCGAAAGGCGCTCTCGGATCACGAGGGTGCTAAGGCGATGCTTTCCGAAAATCTTGACGCTGAGATGCGCGAGCTTGCTTCGGAAGAGCTCAAGGAAACCAAAGCGCTCTGCGAAACGCTTCTCGACGAGCTGAAAATTCTGCTGCTTCCCCGAGATCCGAACGACGGCAAAAACGTGATGGTAGAAATCCGCAGCGGTGCGGGCGGTGAGGAAGCGGCGCTCTTTGCCGCGGTACTCTACCGTATGTATTCGATGTATGCCGAGACTTGCGGTTTTAAGGTATCTTTAATGAATGCCAACGAAACCGAGCTTGGCGGTTTTAAGGAAGTTACCTTTATGGTTGAGGGAGACGGCGTTTACTCACGCTTCAAGTTTGAGAGCGGAGTTCACAG
>JAZOSZ010000086.1:0-5924 GCA_045657365.1 Eubacteriales bacterium | reverse complement strand
AGCTTTGCGGGCCCTGCGTATTTGCTCTTGTAGTGGGGAAGCGTTGCCGTGAAGCTTGCGTCAAAGACCAGACGAGAAACGGCGGTATGGTGGGGCATATAGTCGTTCGGGTCATGGGTGATGATGACGTCGGGGTTCGCGTACTTGATGACGTCGACCATTTTGTCGCGCGCTTCTTTGTTGTTATCGTAGATTTCCAGATCGTCAAAACCGCCCCAGAAAACTTCGATTCCTGCCATAGCGCCCGCCTTCTTCGCTTCTGCGGCGCGGATTTTGGTTAGCTCGTCCGGGGGAATGATGACGTGTCCGAGATTTCCGCTCGATGCGTGGCAGACCATTACCGTGTCTCCGCGCTTAACGCACTTAGCCAGCGTACCCGAGCAGGCAATTTCTACGTCGTCGGGATGACAACCGATTGCTAAAACTCTCATAGTAGATTCTCCTTTTGCGTAATTTTTCGTAATAGAAAAGCAATGCTTTCCTTCCTGCGTTTAGTATATCATACCTAAAATTTTTTTGCAAGACGATTCAGTCCGCAAAAAGAGTAA
This sequence comes from Eubacteriales bacterium, assembly GCA_045657365.1. Lineage (GTDB taxonomy): Bacteria > Bacillota > Clostridia > Oscillospirales > CAG-272 > HGM12713. Next base: position 5,376 of record JAZOSZ010000086.1, on the reverse strand, counting down.
AAAAATCCATTTTTAAAAAATGATTAAAAATAATTGACAGAATTTTTTTACTGTGTTATACTATTGATAGATTTTATGGGGGACGTGGTATGGAAAAGCAATATTACAAGCACAAAATTGAAAATCTCTTGCTGATCAGTCGTATTGTGACGATTCACTATTTTGAATTTGAGAAGGATTACATAGCACCCGTCGAGTCGCACGACTTCTGGGAGCTTGTGTATGCCGACAAGGAATCGATCGTTTGCACTTCGGATGGGCGCGAGACGCTTCTTTCTGAGGGAGAGGTTCTCTTTCACAAGCCGAACGAGCAGCATTCTCTGCGCGCAAACGGGCAGACCGCGCCGAACGTGTTTATTATTTCCTTTGAATGTAAAAGCGAAGCGGTTCGGTTCTTTGAAAACAAGCAGCTCAGCCTGAACAAGAGTCTTCTTCGCTTCGTCTATGCGATCATTGAGGAAAGCAAAAAGACCTTTGATCTTCCGTTTTCCGATCCTGAACTGAAAAAAATGAAGCTGTTGTCGCAACCCGCGCTTGGCGGTCAGCAGCTGATCAAAAACTATCTGGAAATCCTTTTGGTGAATCTGATGCGAAACGAAACCGAAAAAGAAGATTCCGAGGTTTTCTTCCTTTCGCAAGAAAAGGTGGGTGAGCAGGTGGCAGAGCAGGTGATCCGCTATCTTAAGGCGCACCTGTACGAGAGAGTGTCGATTGCCGACGTCTGCGGGGCGCTGAATTATAATAAGTCGTATATTTTCCAGCAGTTCAAGAAGGCAACGGGGTGTTCGGTGATGGCGTATTTTATACGGATGAAGGTGGAGAGGGCAAAACGGATGCTTCGCGAAACCTCGCTTTCGGTGACTGAAATTTCCGACCGTCTGGCGTTTGACACCCCCAATTATTTTTCCAAGACCTTCAAACGCATTACGGGATATACGCCCTTGCAATACAAGAAAATTCATAAACACTGAGCAAAAAATGAAAGAAAATCCTTGAAATTTTTTGAGGAGTTTGTTATAATATAAATAACTGACAAAAAGGAGAAACTTACTTATGAAAAAAGCTGTAATTACCGTCGTAGGACAGGATACGAAGGGCATTATCGCCAAGGTCAGCGCAAAGTGCGCCGAGGCAAGTGCCAATATTGTGGAAATCTCGCAGAGCGTTCTGAAGGAATATTTTGCGATGATTATGGTCATTGATATCACGGATCTTTGCGTTCCTTTCGGAAGCTTCGTTGACGAAATGAAAGACTTAGGCGAACAGAATGCGCTTGATATCCGTACGATGCACGAGGATATCTTCAATTCGATGCACAAAATCTAAGGAGCAGATATGATCAATATTAACGATATCCTTGAAACAATTAATATGATCAAAGAGGAGAATCTCGATATCCGTACGATTACGATGGGAATCTCTCTCTACGATTGCGCAGGCGACGATATAGGAACCGTCTGCGACCGAATTTACGATAAGATCACGACGCGCGCTGAGCGTCTCGTGCCCGTTGGACAGGAGATTGAAAAGGACCTCGGAATTCCGATTATCAACAAGCGAGTATCGGTAACGCCGATTTCCCTCGTGGGCGGACGCTTCTCGCCCGACGACTACGTGAAGATCGCGCACACGCTTGACCGTGCCGCACATACCCTCGGAATCAACTTTATCGGCGGTTACGGAGCGCTCGTACAAAAGGGCTTTACCGATCACGCAAGATCGCTGATTGAATCGATTCCGCAGGCGCTTGCCGAAACCGAGCGCGTCTGTTCCTCGGTCAACGTGGCTTCGACCAAGGCGGGCATCAACATGGACGCTGTGGCACAAATGGGACGCATCATCAAGGAAACGGCGTACTTGACGCGTGACAAGGAGTCGATCGGTTGTGCAAAGCTCGTGGTGTTTGCCAACGTCCCCGAGGATAACCCCTTTATGGCGGGAGCTTTCCACGGTGTGGGTGAGGCGGAATGCGTTGTCAGCGTTGGCGTTTCGGGCCCCGGCGTTGTCAGCTCGGCAATTCGCAGAGCAGGGAACTGCGACTTTTCGACCCTTGCCGAAATTATCAAGAAGACGGCATTCAAAATTACGAGAATGGGACAGCTCGTGGCAACCGAAGCCTCAAAGCGTCTCGACGTTCCCTTTGGTATCGTAGACCTCTCGCTGGCACCTACCCCTGCGGTTGGTGATTCGGTGGCGCATATTCTGGAAGGAATGGGGCTGGAGCGTTGCGGCGGACACGGAACGACGGCGGCACTTGCACTTCTCAATGACGCTGTCAAGAAGGGCGGTGTCATGGCTTCCTCGCACGTTGGCGGACTTTCGGGAGCATTTATTCCCGTTTCCGAGGACGCGGGTATGATCGACGCGGTGGCTTGCGGTGCGTTGTCGCTTGAAAAGCTCGAAGCAATGACGGCAGTTTGCTCGGTCGGTCTGGATATGATCGCTATTCCGGGAGACACTTCGGCAGAAACGATCAGCGGTATTATTGCCGATGAAATTTCGATTGGCGTTGCCAATACGAAAACAACCGCCGTTCGTGTGATCCCCGCGTACGGAAAGACGGTGGGAGATTCGGTCGAATTCGGCGGCTTGCTTGGCTACGCACCGATTATGAAGCTCAGCGAATATTCCTGCGCCGACTTTATTGCGCGCGGCGGAAGAATTCCCGCACCGATTCATTCGTTGAAAAACTGATAACGAAAAAAAGAGAACCGATTCCTTCGAATCGGTTCTCTTTTTTGTTTTTGTTATCTTGCGTCAGCAAAGGAATTTTCGATCATCGTGTAAATCGTGGGGTTGGTTGCTGCCTGCTGCGAGAGGGTGATGGTGTAGGTCGTATTGCCAATCGTAACCTTGTAGATGATGAGCGCAGCGGTATTCGTTCCGTCGGTGACCGAGAAGGCAACCTTCGTAATGTTGACGCCGTTCTCGTTGGTGATCTGTGTAATGGCGGGATCAACGAAGGACTGACCTTCGGGCAGGGGCGTGATATTTGTGGTTTCGATGTAAGCATCGAAGTTTTCGTCCGCCCAAGCGGTGTGATCGTCCAAAAGATTTCTTGGCTGCTTTGCGATGTTCAGATAGGTGTTGCTGGATTCGAGGCGGATCTCGGTGTTCGGCAGAATCGTCTTGGTCCAATTCTTAGGATAGCAGAAGGAGAGGTCGCCGTTGCTGAAAATCTTCTGACCGACAGGTGCCGTTGCGGGATATACCGTGATATAACCGTTTGCCTCAGCCATTGCTGCGAAGAAGGTTCCGCTCGTTACCGAGAGAACCGTGTTGATGGTACAGCCTTCAAATACGCTGTCACCGAAATATACGGTGGTAAATACGCCGTTGTCTGCGTCCCAAACGAACTTATCGCTGTCGATCGTTGCGTTCAGGTTGGTAAGAGTAATACCTTCCGCCTTCAGAACCGTGGTTACGAGATCGAGCGACGTGCATTTGTTCTTTGCGAGAATGGCGTTCATCGAAGCCAGAAGAGCCTCGTCGGCTTTTGTAAACGTACCGTAAAGCTTGTTTTCGCTCTTATCCCAAACGAACTTCGCACCCTTATCGGAAAGCGATACGAGGGGAAGGCCTGCGTTGAGAAGCGCCTGATTTGCTTCTGCCAGCGTCTTGGGCGCGTCGCCCTCTACTGCAGCAGCGGCAATTGCGCCGTTCATTTTTGCGAGGATTGCGTCGTCTGCTTTGCTCGGATTGCCCAGCAGAGATACTTCGGCAAGATTCGTACAGCCGTAGAACGCGCCATCACCAAGGTCAATGACCGTAGCGGGAATTGCAACGCTCGTCAGCGCGGTACAACCCCAGAAAGCGGAATCGTCGATTGCCAGAATGTTTGCGGGAAGTGTGAAATTCTGAAGTGCGACACAATTTTTGAATGCGCCGACACCGATTGCCTTGAGCGAAGCGGGGAAGAAGATTGCCTCGAGGACGTCACAGTTCATAAACGAACCGACGCCAACCGTTTCGAGATTCTTCGGCAGAGTAACCTTCGTCAGATAGTCACAGTCTGCGAACGCGTAATCGCCGATGTAAGTGATCGAATCGTGGAAGGTGACCGACTTGATATTTTTGTGTGCCTTGAAGGCATCGTTGCCAATGCCGACGATGGGGCGGTCGTCGATGATGTCGGGAATCTTTACGTCGATCGGCTGATCCCCTGTGTAGGTGAAACCGGTAATCTCCAATTCACCGTTTTCATTGACGTCATATTTAAAATCTTCGTATACGTTTTCCGTTGCCTCGGCGTTGTTTTTCTTGTCCGTCGAGTCGTCTTTGTCTTTCTGTGCACCACAGCCTACCATAGCGAAAATCAGCAGGGCGGCAAGCAGAACTGCCAAAAGTTTTTTCATTGAGAAACCTCCGTGATTATGTAGTCCCCTTTATTATACTCTATTTTTTTGTCATTGTCAATATAAAAAATGATTTCAAGGACGTTTTTTTGTGAAAAAAAAGTAAATTTTCGAGTGGGAGTCAAGGAATAAAATCGAATAAAACTTGACAGAGCCGATTCCGTCGTTTATAATATAAATAAACAGAACATCAAAATAATATTTGGGGGTGATAGCGTGGATACGAAGATCAAAAAGCTTTACGGCGTCGGCGAAGTCCGTGCGGCGGCGTATGCCCGTCTCGGCGTTGCTACGGTGGGCGATCTTTTGCGCCATTATCCGAGAGGATACGAGGATCGCGGCGATATTCGTCTGCTCTCCGAATGTGACGGCGTCGGCAAAAGCGCGCATCTTCTGACCGTGGCGACCGAGCCAAAGAGCGCGCGTATCCGGGGGCGGATGACGATGCTCAAATTCCGTGCGTACGACGATGGCGGCATCTGCGAAATCACCTTTTTCAATCAGGAGTATCTCAAAAACACCTTTACGCCCGGAGCGACCTTCCGCTTTTACGGTCGGGTAGAGAAAAAAGGCAACCGATATTTTATGACCTCGCCCGCGTACGAGCCCTACCGTGAAGACGCTTTGCTTCCGCCGCTCGTTCCGATCTATCCGCTGACCGAGGGAATCTCGCAAAAACAGATTGCCAAGGATATGAAATCGGCAATGACGATTGCGGCGTGCGCTCTTGCAGAGGAAGACCCTCTGCCCGAGGAGATTCGTCGCCGCCACGGACTTTGTCTGGAATCCTATGCGCTTCGGAATATTCATTCTCCCGAAAGCTTTATGGCGCTTGCGGCGGCAAAAAAACGACTGATTTTTGAGGAATTTTTCACGTTTGCGCTCGGACTTTCGCTGGCGGGACGCCACTCGGCGCACACGCCTGCCGTTCCGTGCACTGCGGGAGATATTTCCCGTCTCACGGCAAGCTTGCCGTATGTCCTGACGGGAGCGCAACAGCGCGTAATTTCCGAGATCCGTG
>JAZOSZ010000085.1:0-3590 GCA_045657365.1 Eubacteriales bacterium | reverse complement strand
GTACATATCAGCCTGATAACGACAGTCAAGCTTTATGCCGAAGGGCTCGATTCCCTTAAGGAATTCCTCTTCAAAGTGCTTTGCATAGTTTTCGTGACAGCCCCAGGGGTCGGGAATGTCAACGTAGGGGCAGCCGATATATTTATCGTAGGCATTGCCGACAACAGCCTGCACGTTTGCGGGGATCTTGCGGCAACGGTCAAACTCGTCCCACGAGATGATGAGGCGCGCCTTTTTGCCCTGCTTGCGGAGAGCCTTTACCACGAACCACGGCGTTGCGAGATCGCGGAAATTTCCAATGTGAACCGAGCCGGAGGGACTGACGCCCGCGGCACAAACGTATTCTTCCTTGTCGGGATTGCGCTCGATAATTCTTTGCGCAAGTTCTTCAGACCAATGCATAATATTCTCCTTATATTATAAAATCCTATTTTATTTCATCATTTTATTGTAGCACAAAAAAATTCAAAAGTCAACCGTTACAAAAATAATTCCAGAAGGAAGACAAGAAGACAGGACGACACCGCCACAAAAAAGAGACTTCGTCCGAACCACGCGAGCAAAATCGCGGCAACGAGTGCTACTGCCGCCGCAATGGGCGACTGCGTTGCGTGAAGAATCGCGGGGAAGGTCATCACGGCAAGCGTGACGTAGGGAACGTAGTAGAGGAAGGAACGGAGCGTTCGGTTTTTGATTTCTTTGCGAATCAGCGTCAAGGGGAGAACGCGAATGAGGAAGGTTACGCCCGCCATACAGGCAATGTAAATGTAAATATTCATTCCTCTGCCCCCTTTCGTTTTCCTTCGTCATCTTTGAGAGGGAAGAGAAGCGCGGCAACAAGAGAGATTACCACGGTCAGAAGGATAATGCGGATTCCCTCGGAAATCTGCGAAACGAGAGGCAGATACGCGCAGGCAAAGCTTGCCGCAAAGCTGACGGCAACCAAAGCGAGCACCACGCGATTTTTACGCGCCTCGGGGATAAAGATGGAGATGAACATTCCATAAAGACCAACGCTCAAAGCGCTAATGACGGTTAGGGGCAGAATGTCGCCGAGTACAACACCCACAAAGGTGCCGCTCGTCCATCCCACCGTCGCCACGCAGAAGGTGCCGTAGGTGAAGAAGGGGTCGAGATCGACGGGGAGTGCGATCGAGGTGCCGAAGATTTCGTCGGTCACGGTAAAGCCCAAGAGAAGTCTTTGCCAGATCGGAACGCCCGATCGGAGCTTTTGGCTCAGAGATGCCGACATCAGAAGATAGCGGGCGTTGGCAACGGCTTCCATTACGGCAACCTCAAGGTAGGTTGCCCCCGCGGCAATCAGCGTAAAGCCCGCGTATTCGCCGGCAGAAGCGTTGATCAGAAGGCTGGTCAGCGCGGCTTGCCACGAGGTGATGCCCGCATTTTTTGCGGCGATACCGAGTGCCAGAGAAACGGCAAAATACCCAAGAGAGATCGGGATTCCCGCCCGCATTCCTTTCAAAAACCATTTTCTACGATTCACGATTGATTTCTTCCTTTATTATATACGTCAAATTCCAATAGAAAAGCGCGTCCCAAAAACGCACCTTTCAGTATAGCATAAAGGAAGAAATTTGTAAAGAGAAAATTTTTAAAAAATTTTTTAAAGCTATTGACAAATTATGCAGGGGTATAATGCTTTTAGAGATCGTATGCTTGAAAAATATGAAAGGAGCTATTCCAAAAGGCGATAAAAAGGTCTTGGTTTTTATCAATGATCGGGAATACCGCATTTATGATACGATGAGAATCAAAAAAGCGTCGATTCGCAATACAACCGACGAACTGCTTGATAATGAATATATTCCGCAAAAGTTTCGAAGAGGCGCTCGGCTTGTGAACGAAGAAAAATATACGTCGTTCGAGATTCCCGAATGGGAAACAAAAGAAAACGAGGTACATATCATTTTGATTTCTCCGCATTTTGTCTATGTGACGAGAAGGGTTAATGAACATAAAACAATGTATGTTACCGCAGAGGTCCCCTTAGGGAAGATTCTTTTGGGGAAATGGAAAAACTTTAAAAACGAATTAAAATAATGAAAAGCCGATGTATTCATCGGCTTTTCTGTTCAAAAAACAAAATTGATTGAAAAAACTTCGCCTGACTCACAATAAGTGTGTCCCATAACAAGGCTCTCCCGAGGGAGAGCTGTCGTCGAAGACGACTGAGAGGGGGCTAAAATATATTCCCCACCGAAATCTTTTCGTTCCGCGTGATCTCTTCGATCGCGTCCAAAAGAAGGGCGCGGTATTTTTGAAATTCGGCTTCATTTGAGTAATCGTGCGCCCAACGAAGGTCTGTGAGCACCTCGCCGAAATGGTCTAACTCCCGAAACCCCACCGACAACCCAAAAAGATTGCAATGCTTCTCCCAAAACGATTCCAATTCACAAAGCTTTTCCTCTCGCCCCTCGGGGTCTTCGAGGGACTCGACAAGATTGGTCAGAGTTGCTTCGCTCTTGTGAATATAGTGGACATTCCAGAAAATTCCCGCCAACAGAAGCGCGAAAAGAATCAGCGAAATCCAAAAAGCCTTCATTATTTACACCTCGTCCTTTCGCAACATCACCGTTTCCCCCGCGTCGCTTTTCATCATTATATATATGTCTTTGACCGAAAGCTGCTTTTTTTCAAGCTCTTTTTCGATTTCTTCCCGCGTCAGATTCAACTCCTGCAAATTGTGCTTGTTGAGCACGCCTTTATCGATCACAATATGATAAATGCCCGAATCGGTTACTTTGATCTTCATCTGCTTCGCATTCGGCGGACGGAATTCGGCTCGCGGAATGACCGTGATCTTTCCGTTTTGCTCAAGGATCGCGTAGCGCACCTCGGAGAGGTCGGTGATATCCTTCTGCCTCAGCTCACTGATCAGCTCGTCGGCAGAGAGCCGCGCCTGCTTCATTGCCCGTCCGCAAATCTTTCCGTTCCGAACGAGCGTCGTGGGACGTGCCGAGATGATGTTTTTGATTCTCGGACACGCTGCAAGGAGCGCTGACGAAGCAATTTCAAAGGTAATGAGCGTCACGATCGGAATGATCGCGTGGGAGATCGGAATGGAATTATCGGTGATTGGAAGTGACGCAATCTCGGAAAGAAGAAAGGTTGTGACCAGGTCAGAAATCTCCAACTCACCGATTTGCCGCTTCCCCATCAGACGCATAGAAATTACCAAAATGATGTAAATCAAGAGCGTTCTGAGCAGAATTGTCGTCATTTTTCTACCTCACAGCATTATTTTTAGGGTAGTATTTGTATAAATAGCCAAAATCATACCAAAAATCAAAAAAGTGCTTGACAAACAAAACGCGGTGTGTTAAAATAATCAAGCTGCGCAAAACGCGGCATACCGTACCGAGCTTGAAAAAATCTTGAAAAATTTTCAAAAAAATTTGAAAAAAGGTATTGACAAGGGGAAAAAGGTATGGTATAATAGTCAAGCTGTCGCGGAAAAGCGGTAGCGAACGGTCATTGAAAATTGAACAACAAGAGAGAAGTACAAAGCATAAAAAAGATGCGTGTGTGCAGATCTCGTCAAAGAAGAGTATATACTCAACAAAGTAAAA
>JAZOSZ010000084.1:0-1868 GCA_045657365.1 Eubacteriales bacterium | reverse complement strand
CTAATATTAAAAAATCCGGTGTATTAAGCACAGGTCATTACAGTGATATTTTGAATCGTCCATGGACTTTCCGTACGGTTGGTTACGGTAACAACGAAACCTATTGGAGAGATCTCGTATCGAATCTGCGTCTGTGCGGATACGACAAGGTTCTTTCGATCGAGCACGAGGATAGCGTAATGTCGATCGACGAAGGTCTGCGTAAGGCAGTTTCCTTCCTGCAGGATATTATTATCGTAGAAGAAAAGCCCACCACGATGAGCTGGGCATAAGCCTATAAAAACAGCGTAGCCGTTTGCACGGCTACGCTGTTTTGCTATCAATTCTTGTAGGGGGCGACGTCCTCGACGCCCCGCGTCGAAACAGGTTTGCGGGGAATACTGTCCGCGCCAAACGAAAAAAGGGACTGATCGCAGTCCCTTAAATTGATTTTGCGGTGCTTAATAACTGCGAAGCGTGCGACATGATTGCCGCATAATCGGCACCGAGAAATTTTTCGACCCCCACAAGCTTGTCCACGGCAGACGCGTCGGTGTTGTGCAGATCGCTTCCGAGTGCTACCACCGAGCCGCACGCAAAGAAGGGCGCGAGGCGCTTTCTCTCAAAGTAAGAGTAGAGCGAGAAGGCGTTGACCTGCACCATCACGCCCGCTTCCACCAGCGCAAGCAGATTGTCGGCGTGGGGGCGGGTGTAGCGGTCGATATGCGCGAGCACGACGCGGCAACGCTTGTTCAGCTCACGGACGGTATGAAAGAGCGAGGGCGACCACTCCGAGAGCGGAAGCTCGAGAAGAAGCAGGTCGGTGCCGCGAATGCACAGCTTTTCCAGTCCCTCGATATGATGCAGATTTTCACAGTAGAGTACCTCGGCACCCAAAAGCACGCGGGGCGAGGGAGCTTCTTCGGCAGCCAGCAGTTGGGTCAGATTCTCTGCGGCAGAATCGACCGACTCGAGAAAGGCATCGATGGACACCGAGTTGGGATAAAAATGAGGGGTTGCCACGACGGTGTCAACCCCTGCCTTTCGATAAAGTGCAATTTGATTTTTCGTTTCCGCGATTCCCGTAGAGCCGTGATCGGCGGCGGGAAGAATGTGGGCGTGAAAATCAATGACGGCAGAAGCTTTCGTCACTGCTTGTCTTCCTCGGTTGTTTTTTCTTCCTCGGATTTTTGCAGCTCCGCAGCCTGCTTGAGGTACGCCGACGCATACTTGGAACGGTATTTGTAATTGTATTTGTAGCGGTAGGAGTAATATCCCGACGCCTTGAGGTCGTAGTCGTTGAGAACCGTACCCAGAATTTTGGCACCGACCTGCTCCATCGCATCGATCGTCGCCATGACGTTTTTCGCGTGATCTCTGCCCGAGAGGACTGCGAAAACGTAGCCCGTGATTTCGTCCGAGAAGGTGATGGCGTCCGAAACGACACCCATCGGGGGAAAGTCAAAGAAGATCGCGTCGTAATCGTTTTTCCATTCGGCAATCAGCTCGCGAAGCTTTGCGGAGCTGAGAAGTCCCGAAGGATTGGGGGGGATTCGTCCCGAGGTAATAACGTCGAGATTCGAACGTACGTCGTGCGAAATTACGTCGATGGCAATGCCCGAAATCAGTTCACTCAGACCCGCCTGACGCTTTTCAAGCTCGAAAAATTTGTAGATGGAGGGGCAACGCATATCGGCGTCCACGAGCAGTGCGCGCTTTCCGATCTGCGAAAAGGCAATGGCAAGATTGGCAATGATCGTGCTCTTGCCCGAAGATTCCTTGACCGAGGTGATCGCGTAAAGCGGACAGACCACGTCGGCAGGCGTTGCATACATCAGATTGGTACGAAGCTGGTTGAATGCCTCGGAAACGGCAAAGGGGGTCTTGGA
>JAZOSZ010000083.1:0-2970 GCA_045657365.1 Eubacteriales bacterium | reverse complement strand
GATCGTATGTACTTGCGTTTTTCTTGGATTTATTATAACATAAAAGAGAAGGGGAGTCAAGGCGTTTTTGTCCGGAATTTCGCGCGAGGCGCGAATATTCGCTCGCTCTCCGCCTGACAAGCGAACTTGTCGATCTCCGAGCAGCGAATGCGAACCCCTATTCGCGCCCTTGGCGCGAGGGGGTTCACATTTGTCCACCCGAGGGGAATCGTTCTTGGATTTTGCGAAGCATATTTCAGACTTGTTTCTGCGTGCTTCGCAAAATCCTTCGGTCACCGCCCCAAAAACAATTCACTGGATTGTTTTTGGGGCTGCGTTCGATTCCCCTCTTTGAGGTTTGAGCAAAAAGAATAGGGAGGCGCACTAACGTACGCCTCCCTATTCTTTTTGGTGGACCCGAGGGGAATCGAACCCCTGTCCGAAAACCTCTTGATATCACTTTCTCCGGGTGCATTCCGTCATTTCAATTTCCCCTCGAAAGCCGTCGGCGGACAAACTGCTTCTTTGGGTAGCCATTTTCTGCGTGACCGATTCAATGGCGAACCGTCGGTGCACGGGCTTCGCTCATTTGACGCTCAGTCTGAGGCCGCGAAACTCCTCAGAGGAACGGGTGGCGTTACGCCACGGCACTGCCCTTAGGCAGCCATTGCTACAGTTTTATTGTTAGCGTTTAATTTTAAGTTGGGCCTTTTGAGAGATTGCCCGGCTCTACCCGCTTATGATACCTCAAAATCCCCGTCGAAACCTTTACGGGCCCATATTTGAAGAAAGTAAGAAGTAAGAAATAATAGTGAAAAGGTAAAATGTGTTTAGTCGTATTTGGATTGATCTCTCATTCGTCGATCCATTTCCCTGCTTGCGTCCTTTGCTGCCGCCGCATCGCGCTTATCATACAGCTTTTTGCCTCGGCAGAGTCCGACCTCGACCTTGACGTTCTTCCCCGAAAAATACAGCGACAGCGGCACGAGGGTATATCCCTTCTGCGCCACAAGTCCCGTCAGCTTCATAATCTCCTTCTTATGCATCAGGAGCTTTCGGTCGCGTCTTGGCTCTCGGTTAAAGATATTTCCCTTTTCGTAGGGGCTAATATGCATTCCCACCACGAAAAGCTCGCCGTTTTTGATCGAACAGTACGCGTCCTTGAGGTTCACAGCGCCCCCTCGGACACTCTTGACCTCAGTACCGAAGAGCGCAATGCCCGCTTCGTATTTCTCGTCCACAAAATATTCGTGCCACGCCTGTCGGTTCTGCGCGATGGTACGCGAGCCCGTCTTCTTCTCCGCCATATTGCCTCTCCTTTCCAAGATCATTTGCCTTTATAGTTTATCACACTTTCCCCGAAAAATCAAGTATTTTCTGTCGATTCGATTGCAAAAAATCAAAAACTATGCTATAATGAAGAAAAACGAAAAAGAAAGGAATTTTTATGCCGTTTTTGTATTTTTTACAAGAGCTTCGCAATCCCGTGCTGGACGCCATTTTTTCGGTCGTCACGCTCTGCGGGGAAGAAACCGTCTTTATGGCGATAGGAATGATCGTCTTCTGGTGCGTCAGTAAATACCAAGGCTACTATCTTCTCTCGGTCGGCTTTCTGGGAACGCTCCTCAATCAATTTTTAAAAATGCTCTTCCGTATTCCCCGTCCGTGGGTACGCGATCCGAACTTTACCATTGTCGAATCGGCGCGGGAAGCGGCGTCAGGCTATTCCTTCCCCAGCGGACACACGCAAAGCTCCGTTGGAATTTTCGGCGGACTTGCCCGTTGGAACAAAAACACGGTCGTTCGCGCCGTCTCAATCGCACTTTGTCTGCTCGTTCCCCTCTCGCGGATGTACCTCGGAGTCCACACGCCCGCCGACGTCCTCGTTTCGATCGGCATCGCGCTCGTTCTGATCTTCGTCGCGCACCCGCTGTTCAAAAAAGCCGAGCAATCTCCGAAGCTGATGTACGGGATCATCTTCACAATGACAGCGTTGATGCTCGCGTATCTTGCCTTTATCTGTCTTTACGAATTTCCCACCGATGTCTATCTGCCCGAAAACGTTCACAATCTCGAATCGGCACAAAAGAACGGCTTTACGCTGACGGGTTGCGTCTTCGGTCTGATTTTCGTCTATACCGTCGATCTGAAGTGGACGCACTTTGAAACGAAAGCCGTCTGGTGGGCGCAGATTCTCAAAGCCGTAGGCGGAATTGCTCTCGTGCTTGCCGTTAAGGAACTGCTCCGTTTTCCGCTCGACGCAATTCTCCCCGCCGATTCGTGGGCAAGACTCCTTCGCTACTTTTTGATGGTCATTGTCGGCGGCGTTCTCTGGCCGATGACCTTCCGATATTTTGCAAAGCTTGGCAAAAAAGACATCGAAAAACGTGAGGTAACAAAGTGAAATTCAACGTCAATCATCCGATTCTGTATATCATCGTCGGTGCGATCATTCTGCTCGTGCTGGCACAGTCCTTCTTTTTCCTCTTCCGTGCCGTCAAACGTGCCAAGCAGCTCGGCATCGCGAAGAGTACCGTAAAGAAAACCATCTCGTCCGCCGCGATCTTTACGATCGCGCCCGCCATTGCCGTGCTTGTCGGCGTCGTTGCCCTCTCGAAGAGCCTTGGCGTCGCACTCCCATGGCTTCGTCTGTCGGTCATCGGCTCGATCACCTATGAAACCGTGGCGGCAGGCAACGCCCTTGAAGCGGCAGGACTGAGTGCCTCAACCACCATTACCGATCCTTCGATTTTCATCACGATCGCGTGGGTTATGACGGTCGGTATCGCGGCAGGTCTTGTCTTCGTCCCTTTCGTTACCAAAAAGCTCCAGAGCGGCCTGTCTCAGATGGGAATGAAGGATAAAAAATGGGGCGAAATTTTCAACAACGCCATGTTTCTCGGAATGATCTCTGCCTTTCTCGGCTACGTCTTCTGCGACGTCGGCCTTGTCGTCAAGGGGGATACGTCGGGACTGATTCCCGTCTGCGTC
>JAZOSZ010000082.1:0-4613 GCA_045657365.1 Eubacteriales bacterium | reverse complement strand
AAAAAGTAATGCAAAATTCCAACAAAATAGCGTAGCCGTGATTGTTTCACAGCTACGCTTTCTTCGTTATGGGATATCAAGATATCTCGGTGTTTTTTTATTCAAAATAAGGGGTGGAGAGATATCGGTCGCCGGTATCGGGGAGAAGGCAAACGATGGTTTTTCCTTCGTTTTCGGGGCGTTGTGCCAACAAAATGGCGGTGTGGAGCGCTGCGCCCGAGGTGATTCCACAGAGGATTCCTTCGTTTTTGGCAAGAGCGCGACCTGCCTTGTAAGCATCGTCCTCGGAGACGGTGACGATTTCATCGATCAACGTACGATCAAGCACGCTCGGCACGAAATTGGCGCCGATGCCTTGCAATCCGTGCGCTCCTGCACGACCTTCGGAGAGAAGGGGGGAGCTGCTTGGCTCAACGGCGACGATTCTGACGTCGGGATTTTTCTCCTTGAGATATCTTCCCGTACCCGTAAGCGTTCCGCCTGTTCCGACGCCTGCGACGAAAATGTCGATCTTTTCGTTGGTGTCCTGCCAGAGCTCGGGGCCTGTCGTTTGGTAGTGGGCGTTGGCATTGGCGAGGTTGTCGAATTGAGAAGGGATCCACGCTCCCTTGGTGTTTGCCGCAATCTCTTTGGCGCGCTCAATGGCGCCTGCCATTCCGAGAGGCGCTTCGGTGAGGACGATTTCGGCGCCGTACATTGCAAGCAGTCGGCGGCGCTCGATGCTCATGGATTCCGGCATTGTGAGAATGACGCGGTATCCACGTGCGGCGGCGATGGCGGCAAGTCCGATCCCGGTGTTTCCGCTGGTTGGCTCTACGATGACCGAGCCTTGGCGGAGAATTCCCTGGCGCTCGGCGTCAAGGATCATTGCAAGTGCGATGCGGTCTTTGGCGCTTCCTGCGGGATTCATGCACTCTAATTTACAGTAGACGGTCGCCTTGAGTGCGAGGCGCTCTGAAAGATGCTTTGGCTCGAAAAGCGGTGTCTTGCCAACGAGCTCGGAAATGTTTTGATAGATCATAAAACCTCCTTGGGGACAAAAAAGTAAATAACCGTACATAGGGTGAGAACTATGTACGGTTATCATTACATATTGTTCAGGGCTTTGGTAAACTGGCTCTTCTTGCGAGCTGCGGCATTCTTGTGAATGATTCCGCGAGCGGCAGCCTGGTCGATCTTCTTGACAGCAGCCTTGTAGGTCTCCTGAGCAAGAGCGTTATCGCCAGCGGCGAGAGCAGCCTGATACTTCTTGATATCGGTCTTCAGCTGCGTGCGGAACATTTTGTTCTGCATTGCCTTGGTCTGGTTTACCAGAACGCGCTTCTTTGCACTTTTGATATTCGGCATTGATTTCACCTCCGTTAAGATTGTAGGTTCCATAAAGTAAAGCGGGGCGTATGAGAGGGTACGCTCCACGTTCTTCCATACAGTTAAATATCATACCACATTTCTTTTGAAAATGCAATAGTTTTTTTGAAAAAAGTTTAAAAAAGTTGAAATATTTTTACAGAGAGGACGATCGGAAAATGCGAAAGAGGAATGAGTATATTATTTATTGATTCTGCGTATTTTTTAATTTTCTATTTAAATCAAAGAGCTTTCGATCAATGATATAAAAAATCAGCACAAGGGGGTTGCTTTGAGATCCAAGGGGCGAGAGAAGGATGGGCAAGGGAATAGAACGCTTGGCAACGATCATCTGCTTCTTGAAAAAATATAACGAAAAATATAATAAAAAAGAAAAATAATAAATAAAAACATATATAATTTTTAAATTGATTGTGCTGAAAAGTACGATGTAAGTAGTTTTTTTGTATAGCTTCGATCGTTGTCGCTCTTGTGCTTATGAGATGAGGGCAAATGATATTTACCGAGCTTTTTTGACGCTCTTCTGCCGGTGCTGTGTTGCTTGTCTGAAGCGACAAAAAATCAATGGATAAAAAATACAAAAATGGAATAAAAAGGAAAAAATGGAGAAAATGAGGCGAAAAATGCTCGGACGGAGGGGAATGGCGCTGAAAGATCGAAAAAAATCGAAAAAATGTTTTTGTTAGATTGTAGAAAAAAAGGTCTTAAAATTGTGCAGTTTTAACAAAGAATATTGCCAAAATGTGGGAGTGGAAAAACGCTCTCTTGGTGACAATGGTAAATGATAGTTACTTCTGAGATTGATGACGGTGGTGTGTAGTATTTCTTAGGTAAAATTGCACAAAAAACGCCGTTTTTCTTCAAAAATGACTCAAAAAATGGTAAATGAAAGTTACATTTTGAAGGTCTTGAGAAAAGTATTGGAAAAAGTGACGATTTTGTGTGGGGGTTGAGGTGGACAAGGGGGCGACATCTGAGGAGTTGTGGGCAAAATGGTGGATCGATTTTGCTTGACTTTTTTTTATTGTTATGGTAGAATGTATCTATGAATTTTCGGCTTTTGGGCGAACTATGCTCAAAATTGTCCGAGGATCGGCGCCAAAACGCTGATCCAAAGTATTACTTGGTGTTGCCTTTTGCCCAGCGGTTGCCTGCTCGGCGAAAGTAATCGCCGATGTGCTTCCGCTGCCAATGCTGCCTTTCGGCAGAGGAACGATACTGCAAGGAAAACGGTAAATTCATTTTTTGATGGCAACATCAAGCGAAGAGGCTCTCGGGTCCTCTTCAAAAAACGTTCACAGGAGGAGAATTTGAATGAACAAGGCGAAATTTCTGAGAATAACAGCCTTTCTGATGATCATCGCGGTCTTGTTCTGCAGCGGCGCTATGCTCGTCGGTGCAGAAACAAACCAATCGGTTTCTGACACGACCACGGATGATATCAAGGAACTGTTAAATGCAATTTCGTACAGCAAGTACGGCGAAAACCATGCAAAAGTGAAGCCGGCAACGAAGGCGGATGAAATCACCTTCGGAATTGCGGATTTCGATAAAGAGAAATCCGACGACGGTTGGAAAATCGAAAAGTATGAGGGAGTTGACGGTCTTTACCTTCCCGAAACCGGAGAATTTTCCTGGACCAAAAAGCTTGTTGAGGCAGATAAGGTCAACAAGTACGTATCGAAAAAGTACAACGTGGTGATTGAATACTACCCCGTGGCAAACAAGGCAGCAAACATCGAGAGAGTATTCATGATCAACAATGCGGTTCCCTTTGCGGAAGCCCGCTATATGTCGATCTCTAAGATCTGGAAAAACGTGTATCCCGACGGCGAGTTCGTACTCGAAGAAGGGGAGAACGCGGATACTTATCTTGCAAAGGCAACAGAGATCGGAATTGCCGCCGAAGCGGTAGAGGATGGCGACAAAACCATCATCAAATATAAAATGCCCGCGTATTGGACGGAAGATATTTCGAGTCTTCTGAACGAACAGGCACTTCGCTTCTTCTCGGCGGACATTGATGGAAATGAGATTCGTACCAGCCTGATTCAGGCTCCTACGTGGACGACTTACGAATTCAAGGATGCGAGTGGATTTTACACGGCTCCCTTTGAGTTTGTGATCACTCCCGACCTCGAAGGTAACGTTACGCTGACGATGGAATCGGTCAACGAGCCGATCGTGATTTCTGAAATCCGTTTGGTTGCTCCCGAAGATCTTATGACCTACGACGAGTACAAGAACAAGTACGAGAAAGCCGCTGACGGTAAGGGAATGATCAAGATCGAGGGCGAGTATTTCTCGTCGAGCTCGTCGCAGACGATCTACCCTGTTTCCGACAACACCAGCGCAATTACTTCTCCCACGTCGACCAGCGCAAGCTACCTGAACACCGTCGGCGGTGATAAGTGGGCGGGCGTCGGTCAGTGGATCGAGTATAAGTTCCAGGTGAGCGAGAGCGGTAAATACCAGATTGCAACCCGCTTCAAGCAGTCGTTGCTCGAAGGTATGTATACGTCCCGTTCGGTTCGCCTTTACAGCGATGATTCGCTCAAGGAGGGCGATGACGGTTATTACAACGGTCTGCCCTTTGCGGAAGCGAACAAGCTGAAATTCGACTACTCGTCGGATTGGCAGTCGGGCGCACTGAGCGACGGAAATGAAGATTTCTTCTTCTATTTTGAAGAGGACGTTGTTTATACGGTTCGCTTTGAGGCTTCTCTCGGCAGTAACGGTGACATCGTCCGCCGTGTTCAGGACGTTCTGAATACGATCAACGCGGCTTACTTAAATATTATGAAGCTGACGGGTTCGGCTCCCGACGAGAACCGTGACTACGGATTCTCCCGCGTGATGCCCGATACGATGCGTGATATGCTCGTATCTGCCGAAGAGCTGAATTCGATCTCGGCAGAGCTGATGGAAGAAGCGGGCGAGAAGAGCTCGATGATGGCAACGCTCGAAGACGTTGCACGTTTGCTCCGCACGATGGGTCTGAGTGACGATGCGGTTGCTAAGAATCTGGAAAACCTTAAGACGCAGATCGGTACGCTCGGTACTTGGCTCTCTGACGCGAAGACGCAGCCTTTGATGCTCGATTTCTTCTGCATTCAGGCTCCCGATGCTGAGCTTCCCGAAGCAGAGGCAGGTTTCTGGCGGACGCTTCTTTACGAGATCAAGGGATTCTTTACGAGCTTCTTCCGTAACTACGACCGTATGGGTGCGATGAGTGAGGAAGCCGG
>JAZOSZ010000081.1:0-4609 GCA_045657365.1 Eubacteriales bacterium | reverse complement strand
TGAAACAAACCTCAAGATTAGATATCCCTCCTAGCTTGACTAGGTAAGGTCACTTGCAGACTACAAGTTTGATAGGTCGGAGGTGTAAGCATAGTAATGTGTTTAGCTGACCGATACTAATAGACCGAGGGCTTGAACTTTATTAGTTCAGCATACGTACAAATTTCTTGAGTTTCGTTCTTACCACACTTCCTTTATTCGGTTTTTTGTGAGCATATATTCACACGAAAGAACAGCATTTCGCTGTTCTTTTTTTGTTTTTTCTTTTCGAAAAAACTTGCAACTCTCGTGAGAATGTGCTATAATATCTGTAATATGAGAAATTTTGCCTCAAAGGAGAGTTTTTATGTCGAACTATAAAATTGAAACAAAATGCGTTCAGGGTGGTTACACGCCCGGAAACGGTGAGCCCAGACAGATTCCGATCATTCAGAGCACGACCTTTAAGTATGCGTCGAGCGCTGAGATGGGCAAGCTTTTTGACCTTGAAGCATCGGGTTATTTCTACACCCGTTTGCAGAATCCGACCAACGACAGCGTTGCCGCAAAAATCTGTGATATGGAAGGCGGTACTGCTGCGATGCTGTCCTCTTCGGGTCAGGCTGCCAATTTCTTTGCGATTTTCAATATCGCGTCCTGTGGAGATCACGTGGTCGCTTGCTCCACCATCTACGGCGGTACCTTCAATCTCTTCTCTGTGACGATGAAGAAAATGGGAATTGATTTCACCTTTGTTTCCCCTGATGCGACCGAGGAAGAGCTGAATGCGGCATTCCGCGAGAATACCAAGGCAGTCTTTGGCGAAACGATTGCCAACCCCGCTCTGACGGTGCTGGATATTGAGAAATTTGCTAAGGTAGCACACGAGCATGGCGTTCCGCTGATCATCGACAACACCTTTGCGACACCCGTGAACTGCCGTCCCTTTGAATGGGGCGCGGACATCGTTACGCACTCGACGACCAAGTATATGGACGGTCATGGCGCGGCGGTCGGTGGCTGTATTGTTGATTCGGGCAAGTTTGACTGGACGAAATATCCCGAAAAATTTGCGGGACTTTGCACTCCCGACGAGAGCTATCACGGTGTGACCTACACCGAGCGCTTCGGTCTGGAAGGCGCGTTTATTACCAAGGCAACGGCACAGCTGATGCGCGACTTTGGTGGGACCCATGCAGCGCAGAATGCCTTCTTGCTGAACCTCGGTCTTGAAAGTTTGCACGTAAGAATGGCTCGCCATTGTGAAAACGGTCTTGCGGTTGCGAAATTCCTCAAGTCCGACGACCGCATCGCTTGGGTAACTTATCCGAGTCTGGAAGGCGATAAATATTACGATCTTGCTCAGAAGTATATGCCGAACGGTACCTGCGGTGTCGTCAGCTTCGGCGTCAAGGGCGGCAGAGCAATGGCAGAAAAGTTTATGGGCAACCTCAAGATTGCCGCGATCGAAACCCACGTTGCCGACGCAAGAACCTGCTGTCTGCACCCCGCAAGCGCCACCCACCGTCAGATGAACGAGGAAGAGCTCGTTGCGGCAGGGATTTCCGGTGATCTTGTCCGTCTGTCCTGCGGTATTGAAAACGCCGACGATCTGATTGCCGATATCAAGCAGGCGCTCGACGCACTGAACTAAAGTTAGGAGGGTGACGGAATGCCGATTAAAATTCCGAATTTGTTACCTGCGACGCAGGTTTTGATGAATGAAAATATTTTTGTGATGACCGAAACGCGCGCGATGACGCAGGATATTCGTCCGTTGAAGATTCTGATGCTGAATCTGATGCCGCAGAAGATCGTCACTGAAACGCAGATTGCCCGCCTGATCGGAAATACACCGCTTCAGGTAGAGCTTGAACTTTTGCAGACGGCGACGCACAAATCGACGCACACCTCTGCCGAGCACATGTTGGCGTTTTACAAGACCTTTGACGAGGTTCGTGACAAGAAATACGACGGTATGATCATCACGGGCGCGCCCGTGGAGCTGATGGACTTTGAAGAGGTCGACTATTGGGAAGAGCTTTGCGAGATTATGGAGTGGTCAAAGACGCACGTAACGAGCACCTTCCACATTTGCTGGGGCGCTCAGGCGGGACTTTACTACCACTACGGCGTGAAGAAGCAGTTGCTTCCCAAGAAAATGTTCGGTGTCTTTGAACACACGCTTGATCACAAGCAGTCAATCCTGTTCCGTGGCTTTGACGATACCTTTGTCGTTCCTCACTCCCGCCACACGACCTGTGCGAGAGAGGATATTGAAGCCGTACCCGAGCTCAAGATTCTGGCAAGCTCCGAGGAAGCAGGCGTCTTCGTCTGCGCGACCGAGAAGGGAAGACAGATCTTCGTGACGGGACACTCGGAATATGACGCGGACACGCTCAAAAACGAATATTTCCGCGACAAGAACGCGGGACTGCCCATTGACGTTCCGAAGAACTATTTTCCGAACGATGATGACACGCAGGCTCCGATCGTCAAGTGGCGCAGTTGCGCGAACCTGCTCTATTCCAACTGGCTGAACTATTTCGTGTACCAGTCCACCCCGTATAATATTGAAGAAATTAAATAATTAAAGGAGAATATGATGGCAATTCAATTTGATCCCAATGTAGTTTGTTCTTGCGGCAAGGTTCACAAGACAATGGTCGAGCACCGTCTCGTGAAGAGTGGCGCGATCGCAGACATTCCCGAATACGTCAAGATGTACGGCGCGAAGAAGGCGTTTATCGTTGCCGATATGAATACATATCCGATTGCGGGCGAAAAGGTAAAGAACGCACTTGAGGCGGCAGGCCTTTCCTGCGTGACCTATATTTTCCCCGACAAGCGAGTTATTCCCAACGAAAAGACGGTGGGCGGAGCCGTGATGGCATACGATAAGTCGTGCGACGTTGTAATCGGCGTCGGTTCTGGTGTTATCAACGACGCTTGTAAAATTCTTGCGAACGTCGCAGGCGTTCCTTACTTTATCGTAGCAACTGCCGCTTATATGGACGGCTATGCTTCGGGCAGCTCCTCGATGGAAGTCAACGGCGTCAAGAAGACGATCCCCGCGAAGTCCCCTGAGGTTATCGTGGGTGATATCGACGTGCTCAACGGGGCGCCGACCTTTATGGCGAAGGCAGGTCTTGGCGATATGCTTGCCAAGTACGTCAGCATTTGCGAATGGCGTCTTTCCAACCTCATCAACGGCGAATATTACTGCGAGGACGTTGCGCAGTTTACGAGAGATACCTTGAAAAACTGTGTGGACAACGCGGCAGGTCTTTTGAAGCGTGACGAGGCGGCAATGGACGCGCTCTTTAACGCGCTGATCGACTGCGGCGCGGCGATGGACTATGCGGGCTGTTCGCGTCCGGGCGGCGGTCTGGAGCATTACTTCTGTTTCGTGCTCGATATGAGAGGACTGGAGTTCGGTACGCCGACCTCGTCGCACGGTATGCAGGTATTGCTTGGTACGCTCTATGCGGTCAAGGCGTTCAATGAGGTCAAGAATATCGCGCCCAACAGAGAAAAGGCGCTTGAATTCGTGAAGAACTTTGATTTTGAGGATTGGAGCCGTCAGCTCAGAGAGTTTATCGGTCAGTCGGCAGAGCCGATGATCGCGCTCGAGGCAAAGGAAAAGAAATACGATCCCGAAAAGCACGCAAAGCGTCTTGAGGTCATTCTTGACAAGTGGGACGACATTCTCCGTATTATCGACGAGGAAATTCCTTCGGTTGAGGAATTCGAGGCAATTCTCGATGCGATCGAAGCGCCGAAGAGCATTGATGCGATCGGCGTTGAGTCCGAGCTTGTTCCGATGATCTTCAAGTGTACCAAGGACTTCCGCGACAAGTACGTTCTTCCCAGACTCCTTTGGGATCTCGGCGTTCTCGACGAGGTTTGCGAGAAGGTATTTTAAGAGGACGCGCCCTACTTTTCTTTCGGGAAAGAAAAGGAGGCAAAAGAAAGCAACACAAAAAGGGACTAGAGATAGTCCCTTTCTTTGTTTTGAGGCGTCTTCAACGGTCCGTTCCGATTCGGGTCATTCGTGAATGCCCCCTACAAGGTTGGGCATAAATGCGTACCAACACCAAAGGCGTCATTCTGAGCGGAGCAAAGGTCACAGTGTGACGTTTGCGTAGTCGAACCGTGCGTTGGCACGGTGATGGCAAAGCCATCAGAATCTCGAGCGACGTGCCAAATTTTTGCTCCGCCGAGATTCCACCTTCGCGTTGCTCGGTGCTGCTTCGCAGTTCGACTCCGCTACGCTCCGCTCAGAATGACACGGCGGGCTGCACGATTGATATTCCCCCTCAAACCCGTAGGGGTCGACGCCCTCGGCGACCCGTTCCGATCTTTGAGTGAAATTCCTAGTTGCGGGCTGTCGTGGCGCCAGCCCCTACCGTGTTGGGTGAATTTTCGTAACTTTCTGCGTTCGGAGCACGAACGGCGGTTCGATTTCTCGAACCGCCGTGTCGTTATTTAAGATTCGCTTGGAACGTAATTGAAATGAATCGTTGCCGAGGAAGGAATTTCCGCATTTGATTTTTCAATCGCATTCCATTCTTCTTGCGTTCCCGTGAAATAAATATCCGTCAAGCTACTGCAATAATTGAACGCCCAA
>JAZOSZ010000080.1:0-3702 GCA_045657365.1 Eubacteriales bacterium | reverse complement strand
GCAGAAGGTTCTGCCGCACTTACAGGGCTCGTAGAAGAGACGTGTGATATCCTTGGTACGGTAACGGATGAGCGGAATTCCCTCTTTTTTGATGCAGGTGATGACAAGCTCACCCTTTTCCCCTGCGGGAAGAACCTCACCTGTGGCGGGATCGATAATTTCGGGCAGGAAAAAGTCTTCGTTGATGTGCATTCCGCAGAGCTCGGTACATTCGCCCGAAACACCGGGGCCCATCAACTCACTCATTCCGTAGTTCGAGGTGATAAGAATATCCTTTCCCCAATATTTGTGCATTTCTTCACGCATCGCATCAGTGAGCATCTCACTTCCGACAAGGGCAATTTTTACTTTCAGATCCTTGATAGGATCGACTCCCATTTCTCTGGCAACCTCGGCAAGACGCAACGCGTATGAGGGAGTTGCTACGAGCAGAGAGGTCTCAAAGTCCTGCATATACATAATCTGCTTTTCGGAATTTCCCGTGGAAGAGGGAACGATTGTTGCACCGATGTTTTCAAGACCGTAGTGCAGCCCAAGTGCGCCCGTAAACATTCCGTAGCCGAAACAGATCTGCGCGATATCGTGCGAGGACGCACCGCCCATACAAGCGATACGCGAAACGCATTCGGTCCAGATTTCGAGGTCGTTCTTTGTGTAACCGACCACGGTAGGCTTGCCCGTGGTACCGCTCGATGCGTGAATACGGACGAGCTCGTCGCGGTCTACGGCAAAGAGCCCGAAGGGATAGGTGTCGCGCATATCCTGCTTTGTAACGAAGGGAAGCTTTTTGAGGTCGTCGAGTGATTGAATATCCTCGGGTTTTACGCCTGCCGCATCCATTTTGGCGCGGTAAGGTGCCACCTTGGCATAGACGCGCGTTACCGTTTCCTGTAAGCGCTCCAACTGTAATTTTTCAAGTTCGTTTCTGGGTAGAGTTTCTTCTTTTGACCAAATCATACTTTCACTTACTTTCTATAAATAATTATATAAAAAACAATATATTCAATATTGTAGCACGAAATGCTTTTTTTGTCAATTGCTATTTGAAATTTCTACGGTAAAAAAGGTCGATTTTTCTTTTTTTTATTGAAAAATCTGTGGGAGTATGATAAAATAAACATAAGAAAAAGAACGAAAGGAGCCGTTTTATGTCGAATACCGTTTCTTGGGATCAACTGCAACGAATTTTTGTTCCGTTTGAGCAATTTGCCCAAGCGGTCGAAGAGACCGTTGGGCAGTCGACGCGCAAACCGTATCGGGCGAAGAGAACGCCAACATCTCTGTTCGCTACTTGTGAAAAACATCGTATTCCTTTGGAATCTTTCGTTCGGATTTCGTACGATACGAGAGAAAATCGTTGGCTTTTTCGTCTTTTGACCTTACTTTCGGAGCATCTTTGCGATTTTGAAAAACGCTATGCAACGGAGAGTGAGGATCCCGTAGTTTCAATGCAAAAAACACTGTCGCGACTGTCTTCCCATCAAATTTTCCACTCGATTTCCAATACTTCCGAGACGGTTGGAAACGTTTCCGAATTTCCACCAAGTTATCGAAAAGTATACCATTCTTACGTGATTCTGAAGTACGCAATTTGTGAGATCGAAGCCGAAATAGAAGAGAGACTTTCCGAGGTGAACTGGGCAGAGCGTGATGTGCTTGTAGGCTCATTCGGCTCCGAAAAACAGTTTCGGCACAACCTGGCAAAGAAATATTATTACGCCCCGGAACGCTATTTTGATCCTGCCTGCTTTCCGATCCGGTACGTTGCGCTTTATCAGTCGGCACATTTCTCCGAATCAGGGATCCTTTATTACGGTGAGGTGCGGAAAATTCGCAGAGTTCTTCGCAAAAGAATTCGTTTCGGTGTGCGCAGAAAAAATGGGGAAGAAGGATATTTTCATTTTCGGATCAAGGAATGGAAACGGCTTTGTGCGCCGATTGAAATTCAGGACGAGGGCGTATTTTCTCCGAAATTTACGAATTTGTTTTTGTTGATGCATTGTCGGAAAACCTACGAACTCTTTCATCTCCGATCTGAGCGCGACTATCGCACCTACCGTCAGCTCTGCCGTATTCTGGCACATGCCGAAAATCAGCTCGAATGGAAGGAAAAGTATCCGATTGAGGGCGGCAAGACGGTGTGGGTTCATGACGGAAGATTTGATCTTTTGGACGAGGGCGGTCGGCTGATGCTTAGCCGTTCGGTGAGGGAATTCTTACAGCATCCGAGCGAGCATCTGGACGAAATTTTGGAATGCGTGGCAAAGGAATCGACACCGTCGGAGCTCCCTTTGTGGGTGATTCGTGAAAATCAAGCGTATGAGGAAAAATACGGCGTGCCGTATTCCGAGGAATAAAAGGCTTGGCAAGAAGTTTTTTCTTGCCAAGCCTTTTTCTCAAAAGCTCTTGACTTTTCGACAAAAAGCGACTATAATATGGTTATGCAACTAAAGTTGATTATTTTAACTTTTTTCGGAATATAGTTAAATAGAGAAAAAGGAGAGTGGAATATGGATCTTAGAATGGTCAAGACGCGAGGGCAGATCAAAACCGCGTTCTTGGCGTTACGAGAACGCTTGATGCCCGAAAAAATCAAGGTCAAGGATATTTGCGAAATGGCGCAGATCAACAAAACGACCTTTTATCACCATTATACCGACTCGAGTGAGCTTTCGAAAGAGATTGAAGAATCTGCGATCGATCTGGTGATGATCGATTTTTCAGAAAGCGATCAGATGTTTGAAAATTCCAAGGCATATATCGTCGGTCTTTTATATTCGTTGGAAAAGCATTCCGAAGACTTAAGACTGATCTTCCGCGGCAAACAGGAAATTTTGTGTGCAAGATTGGAAGAGCGCCTGCACGCCGTGTATGATTCCAAAGCGAAAGCCTTAGAGGATCGGGTAAAGATTTCTTTTGCTATCGGCGGATTCGTAAGAGTTGCCAAAGAGTTTTTGTTTTTGAACAAAAAGTACGATGCCGAGCAGGTGATAGGTACGACGGTGCGGCTTCTCGAAGCGGTGGACGGCAGTATCGTGTATTAAAAAATTTGATCTTGAATGACGGAGATTTTATGGAAATTACAAGAATTGACGGAAAAACCTTTCAGCGGATTCTTTGCGGAGGCGCTCGCGGAATTCGCTCCCATATGGAAGAGATTAACGACCTCAACGTCTTTCCCGTTCCCGACGGAGATACGGGAACCAATATGACAAAAACGATCGAAAGCGGCGTCTTCAAAATGATGGAAAACGACACGTTAACGCTCGCTTCGGCAGCAAGTGATTTTGCCAAGGGATCACTCTTTGGTGCGAGAGGAAATTCGGGTGTGATTTTGTCGCAGTTTTTTGCCGGTATCTGCGAAGAGCTTTCCAAAAATGAAAAGGAAACGGCAAGTGTTGCCGAGCTTTGCGCCGCATATTTGCAGGGCGTGAAGCGCTCGTATTCTGCCGTGGTGACGCCCGTGGAAGGAACGATTCTGACCGTGGTGCGCGAGAGTGCCGAGTATGCCGAAAAAAATCTCGACGAGAATACGACGCTGGAGGATTTTTTGAAGCTGAATATCGAAGAAGCAGAGCGTTCGCTCAAACGCACCAAGGACATCCTTCCCGTGCTGAGTGAGGCGGACGTCGTGGATAGCGGCGGTGCGGGATATCTTTATATTGCGAAGGGAATGTACGCCGCACTTTCGGGAGAGGAAGA
>JAZOSZ010000079.1:0-1943 GCA_045657365.1 Eubacteriales bacterium | reverse complement strand
CAGGGACATACCGATATGGTATGCGAGAAAAATGAGGGCGTGACGCACGATTTTTTGAAGGATCCGATCGAGCTTTCCGAACAAGACGGCTGGATCCGCGCTCGCGGTACGACGCTTGGTGCCGATAACGGTGTGGCGGTTGCCGTGATGCTGGCAATTCTTGACGGAGAGGAACACCCGCCGCTCGAATGTCTGTTTACCACCTGCGAAGAGGTCGGACTCGACGGCGCACTTGCTTTTGATTATGAAAGAATTTCTGCACGAAGAATGATCAATCTGGACGGCGCGGACGATACGGGAATTATCGTCGGCAGTGCAGGGGGTGTGTGTAGTGAGCTGACGTTGGACGGAACGAAAGTGCCGTCTGATGGCGCGTGCTACCGTCTCTCCCTGAAAGGTTTTATGGGAGGACATTCGGGGGAGGATATTCACCGTGGAAGAGCTAACGCCAACGTGTTGCTTGGACGGATATTAAAAGAGCTTTCGGGAACGCAGAAGATTTTGTTGGCAAGTGTCAACGGCGGAAATAAGGACAATGCGATTCCGAGAGAAGCGTCGGCAGTGCTTGCCGTGAAGAATGTTATCGCGGCAGAAGCCGCGGTGAATTCCGTATGGCAGACGGTTCTCGGAGAGCTTTCGGAAGACGATGCGGGCGCGGAACTTTCTTTTGCGCGCTGTGAGACGCCGGACTTGTTTTTTGACGGCAAGGCAACGAATAAGATTGTTGAGCTTTTGGCGACGGTTCCTAACGGAATTTTTGCGTGGGAGCCGAATCTTGCGGGGCTCGTGCAGTTTTCGCGCAATCTCGGAGTCATTCGCACCGAGGGAGAACGCGTCACACTGACCTTTGCTTCACGTTCGGCAAAATCCGAGCAGATTGATGCGTCGCTTGCCGAACTGGAAGAATTTTCCTTGCGTTTTGGGGGGCAGATTCGCCACCACGGACGTTACCCCGGTTGGGATGTGGCGGAAGATTCGGCGCTTCGTGACACGTACGCCTTGGTCTTTCACCGTCTCTACGGCAAGAAGCTTCGGATCGAATCGATTCACGCGGGATTGGAATGTGGGGTGATCAAATCCGCGATTCCTACGATGGATATGCTTTCCTGTGGACCTGTGATCGAGAATCTTCATTCTCCCGAAGAACGTCTTGACAAAGCGTCATTCGAGCGTTTCTACCGTTTGATCACTGAAGTATTAAAAGTAAAATGATAAAATAAAGAAGAGCCGTTCTCGGGTGAGAACGGCTCTTCTATGAGTTTTACGCTTCTTTTGCGGTTTTTTTCTTTGTGATCGCCTTGATGACGAAGAGGGTAGCGACCGTCAGTACGATGCCGAGGGGCAGGCAGATCCAGATGTTCTGCACAAAGCCGGAAATTACGAACATGACGAAAGAGATTGCCGCGACCGTAATGGCGTAAGGCATCTGCGTCGATACGTGGTTGAGGTGGTTGCACTGACCGCCTGCCGAAGACATAATCGTCGTATCGGAAATCGGCGAGCAGTGGTCACCGCAGACCGCACCCGCAAGGCAAGCCGACATACCGATGATGAGAAGCTCGGTTCCGGGAGCGAAGATTGCGGTAACAATCGGAATGAGAATACCGAAGGTACCCCACGACGTTCCCGTAGCAAAAGCGAGGACGCAGGCAACGAGGAAGATGATAGCAGGGAGCCAGTTGGCAAGACCTGCGGCAGCTTCGCCCATCAGGTATCCTACGAAATACTTTGCACCGAGGACGGTGGTCATATTCTTCAATGCCGTAGCAAAGGTCAGAATGAGAATTGCCGGAACCATCGCGATAAAGCCGTCGGGCAATGCGGAAAGGCTCTTCTTTACGGAAAGAACGCCGCGCAGCGCGAGGTATGCAATGGAGATCACGAGCGCGACAAGACCGCCCATCGGAAGACCAACGGTAACGTCTGTATTGGCAAATGCATCG
>JAZOSZ010000078.1:0-5256 GCA_045657365.1 Eubacteriales bacterium | reverse complement strand
GTTTTTGTTGGCGGAGAGAGAGGGATTCCCGCAGACACGCTCTATCGAGCGCTTACTGCTGAAAGTTGTTTCACAACTTTCGAGTTAGACTCCCTTGCCCCCATCCACGATAAAACGAGGTACCCCAAAAAGGGATACCTCGTTTTATGGCGGAGAGAGAGGGATTCGAACCCTCGGTAGGGTATTAGCCTACACACGATTTCCAGTCGTGCGCCTTAGACCAACTCAGCCATCTCTCCGGGTCACTCGCCTATTATACCACAGCTTTTTGGAAAAATCAAGTGTTTTTTAAAAAATAATTTATTTTTTTATCGGATTTTTACCAGCCGTTGGATATTTTTTTGGAGCGACGCGCAGAGTGCGTCGATGTCTTCGGTCGTATTATTGCGCGAAAGGCTGATGCGGAGCGAGCAATCGGCTTCGTGCGGTGTCAGCCCGAAGGCAAGCAGGCTCTCACTCGGGTGATGCGAATGCGAGGAGCACGCCGAGCCGCTCGAGACGAAAATTCCGTCGGCGGAAAGTGCGTGGAGCATCGTTTCACTTTTGACGTCGGGAAGGGTAATATTGATAATGTAGGGGAGTGCTTCGCCGTCGGGTTGATTGATGCGAAGATCAAGCGCCGAAAGCTTTTCGTTCGCATAGGCGCGAAGTGCTCTGACGTGTTCCGAAATCTCGGATTTTTTTGTGCGAAGCTCTTCGACTGCCGCGCCGAACGCGACGATGCCGAGCAGGTTTTCGGTGCCCGAACGGAGTCCGCCTTCCTGACCGCCGCCCACCAGCACGGGAACGATCTTTTTTGCTTTGAGGAGCTTTGCATCGATATAGAGCGCTCCTACGCCCTTCGGCGCGTGGAGCTTATGCGCGCTGACCGTGATGAGGTCGGCAGAGAGGGTCGCGGGGGTGAAGGGAAGCTTCATAAATCCTTGCACGGCATCGCAGTGCGTGATGGCATCGGGGTACTTTGCTTTGATCGCCCGAAAGCTCTCTCCTACCGAATAAATCGCGCCCGTTTCGTTATTGACGAGCATCAGCGACGCGAGGAAGATCGGTTTTTCAAGTGCTTTTTCCAATTCTTCCCGATCAAGCACACCGCGCTTGGTGGAAAGACGGATCACCTCAAATCCCTCTTCGGAGAGACGGTCCATGACTCTTGCGACCGAGGGGTGCTCGGAGTCGGTGGTGAGAATTCGCGTTGCGGTGCGTCGCTTTTTTGCGTATGCCGTACCGAGAAGCGCGAGGGCGCTCGCCTCGGTGCCCGAACCCGTAAAGACGAGCACGCCGTCCTTCTGGCGGGGGCGAAGTCCGAGTCCTGTAAGAACCTGCTCGCGGGCATTTTCCAGAAGACGTTCGGCGTTTTGTCCCTCGGTATGCAAAGAGGACGGATTTCCGTAGACGTCCATTGCCGCGAGAATTGCCTGTCTGGCTGCCTCGGAAAGGGGTGTCGTGGCGCTGTTATCAAGATAAATTTTCGTCGTCATAGATTATCGGAAACAGAAGGCGGAAAGAATAGCTTCCACGTCTTCGAGGTGAGTATCAAAGGTGTCGGAAAGCGCCGTATAGGTCAACGAATAAATCATTTCGTTATAGGTGAATACGGTCTGCATCATTTTGAATTCCACGCCTTCCACCACGGTGCGGTAGGTATAGGAATAAGCCAGATGGTCGGCAACGCGGGTTTCTTCCTCGGAAAGGCGCTCGTATTCGGGAAGCGTCTTTTTGTATTCGGTTTCGCACTTGGCAAAATAGTCCTGCACCGAGATTGATTCGGACGGGGAATACGAGGTGAGGGAAATATTTGATTTCTGGCTTTCGGGATAGTATGCGTCACTGCGCCCGCTTTCGGGATCGCAGATCCAGCTCTTGGGAACGTAGAGACGGTATTCGAGATGATCGGCAGAGGCGATCTTCATTCCGTCGGGCGTCTTTTTGTCAGTGATCTCCGCGCCGTTCGGATCGGGTTTTTCACAGAAGACGAATTCCTTGATGATGTTATCATAGTCTTCGGTTCTTGCCTCGTAAAGATCGGTGGGGCAGTAGCCGTAGAGCGAGATGATATCTCCGCGATAGCTTGCCGAGATCTGGAAGCATTGGTACGCGACCGTTCCCTGAACCATTGTGTAGGAAAGCTTGACGGCGTTCTCGGTGCCGAGCAGTGCCGCGGTGCGATCGATCTGCGAATAGCTCTCGAGCGTTTCTTCGTAGCGTGCCGTGCAGAGATCCATATAAGCATCGAGCGTCAGCTCTTCGTTGGCAGGGGTAAAGTAGCGGGCGCTGACCAGAATTTTTTCGGTGGACGTGTAATAAGCGCTCGAAATACCGCTGGTCGTGTTATCTGCCCAGCTTTGGGGAACGTAGAGGATAAACGGCTCTCCGCTCACCGTTACGGATTTCATTCCGTCGGGAATTCCGTCGTCATTCTTTCCGCAGGCGGTTGCCGCAAGACAGATTGCGCAAAGGACAAGCGCCAGAAGAAGCGCTGTGATCTTTTTCATCATTTTTCGTATTCCTTTCGTTTGAAGCTATTGAAACGATATCTTATTCATTATAGCAGAGTTTTTTGTCAACTTCTATCACAAATTGTTAATTTTCAAAATCTTTTACGATTTGACGGAAGGTTTCCCCTCGTTCGGCAAAATTCTTGAAAGCGTCAAAGCTGGCGCAGGCGGGGGAGAGAAGGACGCAACCGCCTTTGCGGGCAACGCTTCTGGCGGTGGTGACGGCATCGAAAAAGGTGTCGGCACGGTAAATTTCGGGAGCGCCCTCGCGATAATCGGGGTGGGCGCGGAGTACGGTGTCGATTTTTTCTGCGGTCTGTCCCGTCAGTACCACAGCACGGGCGCTGCGGCAAAGGGCTTCGGCAAGAGGTTCAAAGGGAATCTTCTTGTCGTATCCGCCGCAAATAATGACGATATCGCGTCCGTGGAGCGCTGAAAGCGCCGCCGACGTACGAGAGGGGGAAGAGTCGATTGAGCTGTTGTAGTAATCGACGCCGTCGAGTGTTCGTACGAACTGGAGTCGGTGTTCAACTCCACGAAATTCCCGCGCAACCGAAAGATAGACCGAGGGATCGACACGGCCGTAGGTCAGAGCGATGGCGGTCATAAAGTTTTCGACGTTATGGCGACCGGGAACCTGAATTTCGGAGACTGCCAAGAGCGGCGTTTCGGTGACGCCGTCCGAGAGAACGATGGCGCCGTTCGTTTCATAGATCGCGCGGTCGTTCTTACCCGCACCGTGCGGAAAGAGCTCGGAGAAGGAAGCGCGGCGCGAAGAGAAGAGATAGATTGCGGGGGTATCACCGCTTCTGGCATTCGCAATTTCTTTGGCAAGATTTGCGGTGATTTCGCATTCGGCATTGGTGACGAAGCGGAGCGTCGTTTCTCCGATGATATGTTTTTTGGCTCCGAGGTATTCGTCCATTCCCGTATGCCAATCGAGATGATTGGGGGCAAGGTTAGTGATGGCAGAGTAATCGGGGGCTTTTTTTACGGTCATCAGCTGAAAGCTTGAAAGCTCCATCACGGCACGGTCCTCAGAAGAGGTCAGCGCAAGTCGGTTCAGAAGTGGCTCGCCGATATTTCCGCCGACAAGCACTTTTCCGTGTCCCGTACGCTTGGCTTCGGCACTCAGAAATTCCCCCGTGAGGGTGGTTGAGGTCGTTTTACCGTCGCTTCCCGTGACGGCGAAGGTTTCGGCGTCGGTCAGCGAAAGGAAAAGCTCAATTTCACTCGTCAGCTCGGCACCTCTCGCGACGGCATCGGCAAGTCCTGCACGATCGGGACGAATGCCGGGGGAACGGAAGATCAGCTCGCCCGAGAGCTGATCAAAAGCATTCTCGCCCGTGATGAATTCGACGCCCTGCGCCG
This sequence comes from Eubacteriales bacterium, assembly GCA_045657365.1. Lineage (GTDB taxonomy): Bacteria > Bacillota > Clostridia > Oscillospirales > CAG-272 > HGM12713. The sequence goes on along the minus strand of JAZOSZ010000078.1, from coordinate 1,390 downwards.
CCAGCTCGGGCGCACCGACGAGGTCGTCGATCGGCTTTTTGTCACGGATCGTGAGGGGAAGACCTAGTTCGCTCAGTGCTTTTGCCAGAGGAAGATTGGAGACGCCGAGTCCTAAGATTTCACAACGGCGTCCGTGAATGTATTGATATAAACGGTCGTGTTTCATAGACACTCCTTATTGATGAATTTTTCATATTTATATTATATCGTTTTTTGATGCTCTGTGCAAGTCTTTTTTCGCTTTTTTCGGAAGATTTTGAAAAAAATTTCGTGGTTTTTTTGGGAAAAATGTGGGGTTTGTTTGAAATACAACATTTAATTTGTTGATTTTTGTGGTTTTTTCGCTTTTTAAAAGAGCTTTAGCCAACGAAAGTGACGATTTTTGAGCGATTTTTTGGAATTTTTTTGATAAACTCAAAGAAAAAACAACAAAATTCCAAAAAAATAAAGGAAAACCTCTTGACAAAATGGGGGAAATGTGGTATAGTGTACATAGAAAATCAGGCAATTTTGAAAAAATGCGTTTTTTTGTGTGGTTTTTACCAAAAACAGAGCAATTTTTCTGTGCAGGACGCCGATTTCTGTGTAATTGCCAACCCAAAAAGATAAAAAGACCAAAAAAGAAAGGATGATTTGTGATGAAGTTCTATACAGAGCCGATCGAAAAATCTCCGAGAATTCAGAAGCTGGTTGATGCCCTCTATGAAAAGATGCCTCAGATCGAAGCAGACCGTGCCGTCCTCCTGACCGAGTCGTATATGGCGACCGAGGGAGAGCCGATCATTACGCGTCGTGCCAAGGCGTTCCGCCACATTCTGGAGCATCTGCCGATCACGATCCGCGACAACGAGCTGATCGTCGGCGCGGCAACGAAGGCGCCCAGAGGCTGTCAGGTATTCCCCGAATACTCCTTTGAGTGGCTGGAGTCCGAATTCGATACGGTGGAGACGAGAACGGCAGATCCGTTCTATATCTCGGAAGAAACCAAAAAGACACTTTCCAAGGTATATCAGTATTGGAAGGGAAAAACGACGAGTGAGCTTGCAACCTCGTATATGACCGATGAAATCAAGCTTGCAATTGATCACGGAATGTTTACGCCCGGTAACTATTTCTACAACGGCATCGGACACCTGACGGTGGATTATCCGAAGGTGCTTGCCGTCGGATACCGCGGAATCATCAAGGAAGCAAAGGATGCGCTTGCGACGATTTCGGTGGGAGATGCCGATTTTGCGAAACGGAGTCATTTCCTGAATGCCGTGATCATCAGCTGTGAGGCGGCGATTGCTTATGCGAAGCGCTATTCCGAGCTGGCGGCACAAATGGCGAAGACGACCTCGGACGTCCGACGCAGAAAAGAGCTCGAAGTCGGGGGCCAAGCGGGCTT
>JAZOSZ010000077.1:0-1966 GCA_045657365.1 Eubacteriales bacterium | reverse complement strand
CCTTTCCTTCGACGTCGGGGTCTTCGGTTGCCGTACCCGCTCTGCCCGAACAGTAGAGCATCGGGCTGTCGAGCTGTTCGTCCGACGCGTTGAGGTCGATCAAAAGCTCTAAAATCTCGTCCTCGACCTCACCAAGGCGGGCGTCGGGCTTGTCGATCTTATTGATAACGACGATAACTCTGTGGTTGAGCTCGAGTGCTCTTTGAAGAACGAAACGGGTCTGAGGCATCGGTCCTTCCGCCGCGTCAACGAGCAGAAGTACTCCGTTAACCATCTTCAGAATACGCTCTACCTCTCCGCCGAAATCAGCGTGACCGGGGGTATCGATGATGTTGATCTTGGTGTCCTTATAGTGTACGGCGGTATTCTTTGCAAGGATGGTAATGCCGCGCTCCTTTTCAAGGTCGCCCGAGTCCATGACGCGGGTAACGGTTTCCTGATTGTCGCGGTAGATGCCGCCCTGCTTGAGCATTTCGTCCACGAGGGTGGTTTTTCCGTGGTCAACGTGCGCGATGATTGCGATATTTCTTAAATCGGTTCTGATCACTGTTTTTTCTCCTTTATTTTTTCTTCCTGAAGATTCCTAAAAAACTTTCCAAATAATTATTATATCACATTTTTTTGGGATAGAAAAGAGATTTTTTGACGATTTTTCAAAAAAAAGAAAAAAAGTTGTTGTGCAAATAGTTCAAAAGAAATGAAAGTTCTTGAAAATTGTCTGAAAAGTTGACAGACGGCGATGGGAGTGGTATAATAAAGAGGTAAAAAAGATAAGCATAAAACAGAGAGGTACGCTGGGAATGAATAAAAATATAAAACTGCTGATTCTCGACTTGGACGGAACGCTTGCCGACACGATTGAATCGATTCGTGAGGGCGTTAATATTGCGATGCGTAAGCACGGTTACGCCGAGCGGAGCTATGAGGAAATTCGCCGCGCGATCGGCAACGGAGCGCGCGAATTGATCCGACTTTCTCTTCCTGAGGGCGAGAGCAAGGAGGTCGTCGACCGCGTGTTCCGCGATTACCACGAAGCCTACGGTGAGACCTATACGCACTGTACCGAGTGCTACGAGGGGATTCCCGAAAGTCTGGTAACGCTTCACGAGAGAGGATATACGCTTGCGGTGCTTTCCAACAAGCAGGACGTCTACGTCAAGGAGCTTGTCAAAATTCTGCTTCCCGCAGGACTTGTCGCCTCTGCCGCGGGGCAGACCGATCTTCCCAAAAAACCGGATCCCACGGTGCCTTTGATGATTGCCGAATCACTTGGCTTCTCTCCCGAGGAAACTGCCTTTATCGGAGACAGTGAGGTGGACGTGCTGACGGGACAAAATGCGGGAATGCTGACGGTCGGCTGTTCGTGGGGTTACCGCGACCGCGAGGTGCTCGTCGAGAGCCGTGCCGATTTCGTGCTGGATGCTCCCACGGAGCTTACCGAAATTTTCGCGTAAGACGGCGTTTTCGGTTGACAGAAACCCGCTTTTGTGGTATCATAAAATGAGAGTTTCTCCCTAAAGGGAGAAAGAAAAGGAGATTTTTTGTGAAAGTTGGATTTGTTTCTCTCGGTTGCCCGAAAAATCAGTTGGACACCGAGGTGATGCTTCACGAGGTTGCCGTGGCGGGATACGAGATCACGCCCGAGGAAACCGAAGCTGACGTGGTGATCATCAACACCTGCGGTTTTATTGAAAGTGCAAAAAAGGAAGCCATTGAAAATATTCTCGATATTGCGTGGCTCAAGAAAAATCATCACCTCAAGGCGATCGTGGTGACGGGCTGTCTTGCCGAGCGTTACCGAGAGAGCATTCTGGAGGAGTTTCCCGAGGTGGACGCCGTGCTTGGCGTGGGAAGCATTCATAAGATCGTCGAGGCGATTGAAGCCGTGACGGTGAAAAAGAAAAAGGGCTCGCACCGCAAATACACCTCGTTTGAGGATAAGAATGAGGTTCGTCTTGGCGGAGAT
>JAZOSZ010000076.1:0-7257 GCA_045657365.1 Eubacteriales bacterium | reverse complement strand
GAAAACAAGCCCACCAAGGAGCAGATTCTCAAGGATTGGGCAGAGTTTTCGGGTAAGCCTCAGGCACTCGGACTTCCCAACGCTCCCGAGCAGTTCATTACCTATTTTGAGGAAGACAACCGTCCTCAGGCGGCGCTTGACCGCGACATTTACGGCGGTATGGGTGTGACCGTGGGAAGACTGCGCGAGGATAAGATCTACGACTACAAGTTCGTCGGACTTTCGCACAACACGCTTCGCGGAGCGGCAGGCGGCGCGGTGCTGATTGCCGAGCTTCTTTACAGAGAAGGTTATTTTAACTGAAACGCAAGAGAGAGCGTCAAGGTATCTTGACGCTCTTTTTACTTTTTTTAAAAACCCTCTTGACAAGAGGTTCTTTTTTATATATAATAATAAGTAAGAAATGAGGGAGTAGTAGCGTGTTTCGGCACGTAGTAAGTCAACATCCACGGTCGGTTTCGACTTGGCTTGCTTTAAATCACCAGACTCAATATACGCTTGGCGCGTATATTGGGCTTTTTTTATGAAAAAATAAAAAGGAGAATGACTTTATGTGGATTCAAGTAGTATTGTTTGTCATCGGACTCGTGATGCTCATTAAGGGCGGCGACTGGTTCGTAGACAGTGCGTCGGCAATTGCCCGTCGCTTTCATTTGCCCGAGCTTCTGATCGGTGCTACCGTCGTGTCGATCGGTACGACGCTGCCTGAGGTGATGGTATCGGCGCAGGGAGCAATCGCAGGCTCGGGTGGTATGGCTTACGGTAACGCCGTTGGCTCGATCATCTGTAACACCTCTCTGATCGCCGCGCTGACCATTGCGATCAAACCCGGAAAAGCGGACCGCAAGTCGATGCTGATTCCCGTGGCGTTCTTCTTTGGCGTTGCGGCATTTTACGTGACGATGGCGTATACGACGCGTCGCTTTGACCGTTGGATGGGATTCGTCCTGCTCGCACTCTTCGTGATCTATCTGACGACGACCTTGATTTCGATGAAAAAGTCTCAGAAGAATGACATCGAGGCTCTTTCCAACCCTTCTGCCGAGCATACGGCAGAGGAGCAGGAAGAAGAAGCCCCCTTCTCGCTCAAGGGGCTGATCATCGAGGTTGCCGTGGTTGCCGTCGGCGCGGCTCTGATGTTCTACAAGGGCGGTATGATCCGATATATTGGTATTGCAATGCTTGCGGTATTCCTTGTGTATGCCGTCATTCGTATTGCGCGTGCTCGCCGTACGATGGGAATGCTTCGCGAGATTCTGTTCTTGGTGATCGGTGCCGGTGTGATTGCGGGCGGCGCAAATCTGCTCGTCGACAGCGGAATTGTGATCGCCGAAACAATTGGCGTTCCCGATACCGTGATTGGTCTGACCTTCGTGGCACTCGGCACCTCGCTGCCCGAATTCGTTACGGCGATCACCGCGCTTTTGAAGGGACACGGTGCGCTCTCGCTCGGTAACATCATCGGCGCCAACCTCTTTAACCTCGTGCTTGTCAGCGGCGTTTCGGTGGCAATCTCTCCCTTTGACATTCCGTTCTCCTCGATGGTGGCAGGTCTGCCCTCGTCGCTCGTGATCGACCTTCCCGTGATGCTCGGCGTAATGCTTTTGATGACGGTACCCGCGCTGATCCGTCAAAAGCTTTCTCGCGTGCAGGGAATTCTTTTGCTTGGAATTTATGCGGCGTTCTGCACGCTTCAGTTTGTCCTTTAAATCACATAATTATCATCGATATTATAAAAAAAGGAAATTGTTATGGAAATTTTGTACGAAAATCTATTGTTGCTTTTTCAAAACGGTGGCTGGCAGAGAGTCGTGATGTGGCTGATCGGTGGGCTTCTCATTTATCTTGCCATTAAAAAGGATATGGAGCCCACGCTTCTGCTTCCGATGGGATTCGGTGCGATCATCGTGAACATTCCCGCCATTTACAACGGTGCGCTCTCCACGCTCTTTTCGGCGGGTATTTCGAACGAGCTTTTCCCGCTGATCCTCTTCATCGGTATCGGTGCGATGATCGACTTCGGCCCGATCCTCTCGAATCCCAAGCTGATGATCTTTGGTGCGGCGGCGCAGTTCGGTATCTTCTTTACCTTCTCGCTCGCATCGCTCTTTTTCGAGCTTCCCGAAGCGGCGTCGATCGGTATTATCGGTGCGGCGGACGGCCCTACGGCAATCGTTGTCGCGCAGAAGCTGCTCGGTAACGCTTCGCAGATTACGGGTGCGATCATGGTAGCGGCGTACTCCTATATGGCGCTCGTTCCCGTCATTCAACCCCCGATCATTAAGCTCCTGACCACCAAGAAGGAGAGAATGATCCGTATGCCTTATAAGCCCAAGAACGTCTCGAAGACGACGCGGATTCTGTTCCCGATCATCATTACGGTCATCGCGGGACTGATCGCACCCGAGTCGATCGACCTTCTCGGATTTTTGATGTTCGGTAACCTCATTCGTGAGTGTGGCGTGCTCAATTCGCTCTCCGAAACGGCGCAGAAGGTGCTTGCAAATCTCATTACCATTTTCCTCGGTATCACGGTCGCAACCCAGATGACGGCAGATAAATTCCTGCAACCCGCAACGCTCCTGATTCTCGGACTTGGACTCTTCGCCTTTATCTTTGATACGGCAGGCGGAATTCTGGTTGCCAAGCTGATCAACCTTTTCTCCAAGAAGAACAAGATCAACCCGATGATCGGCGCGGCAGGTATTTCGGCATTCCCGATGTCGGGACGCGTGGTGCATAAAATGGGTCTGAAGGAAGATCCGCAAAACTTCCTTCTGATGCATTCGATCGGTGTCAACGTTTCGGGACAGATCGCCTCGGTCATCGCGGGCGGACTGATTCTCAGCTTTATGCTGTAAGGAAAGGAGAAGAGTATGGATATCTTTGGAAAATTCAGTGTGGAACGCTTCGTTTCCTCTCTTCAATATATGTGGCAGGGAATGCTCTGCATCTTTATCGTCATCGGTGTCATTATTCTGGCAACCGTTGCGATGAACTCGATCTTCTCGAAGCTTGCGGCAAAGAAGAAGGACGGGGAAAATCAAGAATAAATTGACGTTTGGCGGCTCAGAACGAGCCGCCAAAATTTTTTAAAATTTTTTTCAAAAACCTATTGACAAATGAAAAAAGTGTGATATAATATAATCAAGATCGATTCTCAATAAGGAAGGAGTATTGAAATGGAAATAAAAGAAACCACCCAAAAACGAAATACTCTGCAAAAGAGAATCGTTCAAGACGTCTTTTGCAGTATGCACAACCACCCTTCGGCGGGAATGGTGTATGAGGCGGTGCAAGAAAAATTTCCCGGAATCAGCCGAGCAACGGTCTACCGACTGCTTGCCGAAGCGGCAGAGGAAGGGAAGATTCAGCGCCTCAAGCTGATCGACGCGAACGACCGTTACGATATCACGCTGGGAACGCATCACCACGTAGTATGCAAATCCTGCGGTTCTGTCGCTGACGTAAAGGTTGAGGTTGATCACGAACTCCTGACCAAAGAGGCGGAAGGACACGAGGGCTTTCTGATTGAAGATTGCCACCTTGAGTTCGTTGGCATTTGCGAAAGCTGTCGCAATCAAATTCAGTAAAAAAATTTTTATTTAAAAAAGGAGATCAAAAATTATGGCAAAGTTTGTATGTTCTGTATGCGGTTACGTTCACGAGGGAGATGCTGCTCCCGAAAGATGCCCCCAGTGCAAGGTTCCGGCAGAGAAGTTCAACAAGATGGAAGAGGATAAGCTCTCTTGGGCAGCAGAGCACGTCGTTGGTGTCGCTCAGGGCGCTCCCGAGGATATTATGATGGATCTGAGAGCAAACTTTATGGGCGAATGCACCGAGGTTGGTATGTACCTTGCAATGGCAAGAGTAGCACACCGTGAGGGTTACCCCGAGATCGGTCTTTACTGGGAAAAGGCTGCTTACGAGGAAGCAGAGCACGCTGCAAAGTTTGCTGAGCTTCTCGGTGAGGTTGTGACCGACAGCACCAAGAAGAACCTCGAGATGAGAGTTGCTGCTGAGAACGGCGCAACCGAGGGCAAGTTTGATCTCGCAAAGAGAGCAAAGGCACTCAACCTCGACGCAATCCACGATACCGTTCACGAAATGGCTCGCGACGAAGCTCGTCACGGCAAGGCATTCGCAGGTCTGCTCGAGAGATATTTCGGTTAATAATTAAGTACATTTCGGATAGTAGATAACAAGCCTCGCCCTTTGGGTGATTCCCCACAGTGTGGGGAAATGTCTGCGAAGCAGACAAAGGGGACGGCGCGTCCGCGGGTGGCGCCGTAAGGCGACGGAGAGGGGAAAGAAATACGACTAAGAGCCCTCTCAGTCAGCTTCGCTGACAGCTCCCCCAAAGGGGAGCCTTGGATCATAGCATCCAAAATGCAACGACAGAGAAGGAGACAACCATGAACGATAAGATCAAGGCACTGCTGAATGAGCAGATCAATAAGGAGCTGTATAGCGCGTATCTGTACGTAGATATTGCCAATTATTATGATGAATTGGATCTCGATGGCTACGCAAACTACTATATGGTACAGGCACAAGAGGAGCGCGACCACGCACTGCTGTTTATGAAATATATGCAGAACAACGGTTGGAAGGTCACGCTGGAATCGATCGCAAAGCCCGACAAGACCTACGGAAGCATTCTTGATCCTCTCGAGGCTGCCGCAGAGCACGAGCGCTACGTGACTTCGCTGATCAACACGATCTACCACGAGTGCTATGAGGCAAGAGATTATCGTACGATGAAGTTCCTTGACTGGTTCGTTGACGAACAGATGGAGGAAGAGGACAACGCGGATTCGATGATCAACCGCTATAAGCTCTTCGGAAGCGATCCCAAGGGTCTGTACGCACTCGATCAGGAATACGCAGGTCGCGTTTATACCGCGCCGAGCCTGGTTCTTTGATCTGAATTTAGGTAACACTAATATCAGCCTCGCCCTTTGGGAGAGGTGGCGCCGTAAGGCGACGGAGAGGGAAAAGAATACGACAAAGAGCCCTCTCACCTGCTTCGCAGGAGCTCCCCTTGATGTTTTGCTTGCAAAACTCAACAGTCGCTTGCGACATGCTAGGGGGAGCCTATGAAAAAATCGAAAAAGGAGAAAAAACCGATGAAATACGTATGCCCCTGCGGCTATGAATACGACCCCGCTTTGGGTGATCCCGACAATGGAGTAGCCCCCGGCACGGCTTGGGAAGACGTTCCCGCCGATTGGGTTTGCCCCGTCTGCGGCCTTGATAAGGACTCGTTTGAGGTGGAGGAGTAATTGAAAAGATGAAAGGAGCAAGTTTCGGCTTGCTCCTTTTTTGTGTTGGGCGGGGAAGCATTTGCGAAAATGTTGTGAAGCAGATGCAAGAGATCAATACGTGATATCGGATTTATGGAAAAGTACTTGACAAGAGCTGTTGTATGTGATACAATCATTGCAACCGATTGCAAAAGGAGGGAAATGATGTCACGCACTACGATTTACACATTGGCGGAAGAACTGAATATGACTCCGTCTATGATTAGTCGCGCGCTGAATCCGAACGGAAAGATCAGCGCGGAAAAACGAAAAATCGTTTTGGACGCCGCAAAAAAGCATAATTTCTCGCCGAACAAATTTGCATCAAGGCTCTCGATGGAGAGCGTGCGCATTGGCGTTCTGATCGGCGGAAAATTTCAGATCAACTCTGAAAAGATGGTCTCGGGTGTTGAACTTGCGCATGAAGGGCTTCGGGATTATAAAATTCAATACGACATCACGATGCTCAATTCGGCGCAAAACACCTATGAGGAATTTGCTTCGGCAATCCATAAATACAAAGACTATGACGGTGTCATTCTTTCGGGAATGAGCTACCCCGACTACACTCCCTTGATCAACGATCTCTATCGAGTCAATCGCAACATCGTACAGGTGCAGGCGATCAACGAAGAGGCGAGCTATCTGTTTGCTTCCAAGCACAACGAGATCGTTGCATCGGAGCTTGCCGCCGAGTTCCTCGGAAATTGCTTGAAGAGAGGGGAGAGAAAAAACGTCATTCTCTTTACGGGAAATCTCGAAAGCACGCTTCACAGAAGCGCGGCGGAGGCGTTTGGAACTGCTTGCCGTTCCTTGGGGTTGAATCTTTTGGAGAGCCTTGATATGAAGGATAGCGAGGCCGAGCTTGAAAGGCTCGTTGCCGAAGTTTTTGGCAGACATTCGGGCAACATTGACGGAATATATATCACCAGCGGATATTCTGCCGCGCTTTGCCGCTATTTGGAAGAGCATTGTCTTGATCTTCCGCTCGTCACCTTTGATACCTACGGAAAAATTCAGGAATATATGCAAAAGGGTGTTATTTCCGCAACGATTTCTCAAAACGTTACGAACCAAATGAAGAAGGCGTTTGAGCTGCTCGTAAAGCACATCATCACGGGTCAAGTCTGCCCCAAAACCGTTTATACCGACGTTCAGCTCGTTTTAAGAAGCAACGTTCATCAATACGATTAAAAAGCAAGCGTATTTTTTTGCGCAGAGTGCAACCGATTGCACCACGAGGGGATTTATGATAATTTTTCAAGCAACGACATCCATTCTATCTATGGTTTCACAAAACTGCATATTCAATCACGTTTGCAAAAAAGACCTTGATACGGGAGCGCACGTCTATCGCTTCAACACTCTGATTTATGCGGTATGCATTTTGCTTTTCGGCGTGATTGCCATCAGTGGGGGATTTTCTTTCTTTACAGTAGCGCTCGGACTTCTGTTTGGCGTTGTTACCGCGTTAGCAAATTACTATAAAATGCGATCGCTCTCGTGTGGACCGATGCATATTACTCTTTTAATCACGACGTCGTCGATGATCATTCCCACCTTGTCGGGGATTTTCTTCGGTGAGCGTTTCAGCGTTTACAAGCTCCTTGTGGTTTTCGTGCTGATCTTTTTCATTTATCTTTCGCTTGAGAAGAAAGGCAATGCGCAGATCAACAAACGATGGCTGATATTTTGCACTCTTGCCTTTGTGCTTCAAGGAAGCATCGGAGTTTTGCAAAAAATCCATCAAAGCTCGGAACACAAAGGAGAGATCGGCGGATTTCTCTTGATTGCCTTTCTCTGTTCCCTTGTTTACAGTCATTTTTGCGCAAAAAAGAGCTTCAAAGAGCTTGGGTTTCATAGAAAGCTCTTTATATTTGCGCCGATCTGCGGCGTTTGTACGTTTTTGATGAACTTCTTGAATCTCAAGCTATCGGGACTTTTGCCAAGC
>JAZOSZ010000075.1:0-2045 GCA_045657365.1 Eubacteriales bacterium | reverse complement strand
CCCATCGGCTGTATCAACGGCGGCGGGGTTTACGATTATCAAACGCAAACCTATCTTCACGCCAACACAATTCCCTTTTCTACCATTGAATTGATCGATGACGTGCTGCCGCAGATCAAAGACCTCGGAGTACAGATCAATACGCTCGAACACGTCTATTTTTCGGTTGATAACGCCGTCAACGTCCTCTTCCGAAAAAACACCGGTCTTCCCGATCTCTTCGGAGATTATCACAAGGTCACCGAGCCGATCGGAAAGATTCTCTTTACCCACGCAGAAGACGAAGCGCTTCTTCGTCTCGCGGAACTGCTGAACACGCACCCCAGAGCAAAGGAATTTGATTTTGTCCGCTCCGAGCAGACCTTCTACGAAATTCTTCCCAAGGGAATCAATAAAAGCGAGGCACTCGCACCGATTGCCAAGAGCGTCGGCGTCGATCTTTCGCATACGGTCGCCGTGGGAGATTACAATAACGATATCGAAATGGTCAAAAAAGCCGCCCTCGGCTATGCCGTGGCAAATGCCTCCGACGATCTCAAAGCCGTCGCCGACCGCATCACCGTCTCCAACGAAGAACACGCCATTGCGCGAATCGTGGAAGACCTTGAAACCTACAAATTTTAAAAATAAATATCCCCCCGTAAAACGGGGGGTATTTCAGTTTCGTGTGAAACTCTAATACTACTGGCTAAGCACAAGTGCGCTTTTTATTGGCCTGCCAGCCATGCAATTATTACTTGCTACCCGTAAACGGGTTCGTTTTTATTTTTTTGTAGGGGGCGACGTCCTCGACGCCCCGCAATAGAAAATGACAATACACTACCAAAAACAAATGGGAAACCAACGATGTAGGGACAGGCATCCCAACCCATCCGCAAAAGCAAACACATAACACCCTATGGTGAAAAAATCCGCATCACATCGGGGCGTCGAGGACGTCGCCCCCTACAAGCATATTTTTCTGTTCATCGGCAAAGCCTTTATGGAACCCCGCCACTATGGCGGGGTTTTCGTCTTACAATAAAAACGGAGAAAAATTTTCTCCGTTTTTTATTTTTTCATTTGTTCGTTGACAAACGCTTGCAAGCGATCCTTCACCGCAGGGTCGAGCGCCGCCATCCCCGACAGTCGATTTTCGATGCCGAGAGCATCGTACTTGTGAAAGCCCATCGTGTGAAAGCCGAGAAGCTCAACTTCCGAAATACATCGTTTTCCGCGAAGATGCGAAAGATACTTTCCGAGCATTTCTTCGGAATCGTTGAGTTCGGGAATCACCACAATACGAATTCTCGTTGGTGTTCCGATCTCTTCGAGATACTCAAGCACAGCAAGCGTCTGCGCTATCCCTCTGCCCGTATAGCAACGGTAGGATTCCTCGTCGGGAAATTTCAGATCCAGCAAAACACTCTGCGCGCCCGAAAGAAGCCTCTTCACTGCGTCGCTCAGCGGAACACCGCCCGAGGTATCCAGCACGTAGCCAATCTCCTCTTGTTTCAGAAGCTCTGCCACCTCGCAAAGCCACTCGGCTTGCAAAAGCGGTTCACCGCCCGAAAAGGTCACACCGCCGCGCTCTCCGAAATAGGGACGGTAGCGAACAATCTTTTTCACCAAACGCTCGGCGTCAAATTCAATCCCCGCACTTTTTTCCCACGTATCGGGATTGTGGCAGTAGGCGCACCGAAGCGGACAGCCTGCAAGAAATACGCCGTACCGAAGTCCGTCACCGTCGACGGCGGCAAGACTCTCAAAGGAATGAATCGTTCCCGTCATCGGCGCTTATACCTTCTCGTGGAAGGTTCTTGCAATCACTTCGAGCTGCTTATCCTTGGTCAGCTTGTTGAAGTTGACGGCGTAGCCGCTGACACGAATCGTCAGCGAAGGATAGAGCGTGGGATCGTACATCGCGTCGATCAGCTTCTGACGGTTGAGTACGTTGACGTTGAGGTGATGCGCGCTCTGTGCAAAATATCCGTCCAGCACCGCAACGAGCTTCTTGACGCGGTCAGCATCATCTCGTCCGAGAGCGTCGGGCGTGATCGAGAAGG
>JAZOSZ010000074.1:0-4480 GCA_045657365.1 Eubacteriales bacterium | reverse complement strand
AACGACATGGCTACGATCGGACTTCTTTTCGGTCGAAAAAAATTAAATCCCAAGAAGTGCCGACGCAATGCTAAAATAAATGAGTAGTGCAACAGCATCTACGATCGTGGTGATAAACGGACTTGCCATGACGGTCGGATCGAGTCCGAGGCGCTTGGCGAGTACCGGAAGAATGGCACCGACGAGCTTGGCAATTACAACGGTTGCAAGTACCGTGAGTGCAACGACCAAGGAAATCTGCACAGACGCCCGATCCAAAAGGAGCGCTTTACCAAACACGACGACGGCAAGAACGATTCCGCAGAGAATCGATACGCGAAGTTCTTTCCAGAGAATCCGGAGAATGTTACCCGCACGCAATTCCCCCAAGGAAAGTCCGCGAATGACGGTGACCGACGTCTGAGAACCCGCATTACCGCCCGTGTTCATCAAAAGCGGGATAAAGGCAGTCAGAATCACGAGTTGACCGAGCGCCGTTTCATAATGCGTGATGATCATTCCCGTAAAAGTAGCTGAAAGCATCAGGATCAGAAGCCATGGAATACGCGAAAGAAAGGTTGAGAAAACGCCGATCTGTAAATAGGGCTTATCGGTCGGCGTAATTGCCGCCATCATTTCGATATCTGCCGTAGCTTCTTCCTGCAGGACGTCCACGGCGTCGTCGACCGTGACGATACCGACAAGACGCCCTTCGCTGTCAACGACGGGAAGCGCCAATAAGTCGTATTTGGAAATGGTCGTGGCGGCAATCTCTCGGTCATCGGTTGTGTTCACACTGATGATCGAGGTTTGCATCAGATCCGAAATAAGTTCCTCGGGCTTTGCGAAGAGAAGGTCTCGAAGTTCCAGGATACCGACGAGAACTTTTCTCGGATCGGTGACGTAAATGACGTACACCGTTTCCTTGTCAATACCCGTTTTCCGAATCAAGGACACTGCTTCTTCTACCGTCAGAGAAGAATAAATACTGATCCATTCCGAGGTCATAATGCTTCCCACACTGTCCTCAGGATATTTTAAAAAGCGGTTGATTTCACGGCGACGTTCGGGAGAGGCGTTTTTCAAAATCCGATTGACCACACCGGCAGGCATTTCTTCCAAAAGGTCGACGGCATCGTCAATAAACAGCTCTTCCATGACCCCCGTGAGCTCTTTGTCGGACATACTTTCGACAATTTGCTCTTGGATGTTGAAAGGAAGCTCGGCAAAAATATCGGCGGCGATGTCTTTTTTTAATAATCGAAATACCGTAGGAAGCTCCTCTTCGCTCAGAGTCGCCATAAATTCAGCCGCGTCCACGGCGTTAATTTCGTGTAACGCTTCGATCAGCGCCGAAAATTTACGCTCGTGAAGCAGTTCGGTTAATGTTTCAATTGTCATAAGACACCTCCTCAGAGAGAATTTTTTATAGTTTGTGAGGGGAGCACAGAGACGGAAGACCGATCTCCTCAATCACAGAGATCAGTTTTTCGGCAGAGGCTTTAAGCAGACGGGATTCCTTTTCGTCCAACGGAATATCGAGGATTTCTTTGATTCCTTCCCGTCCGACGATGCAGGGAACACTGAGTGCTACGTTGGAGAGCCCGTAGTGACCGCAAGCGAGCGTCGATACGGGCAGGACGGTGTTTTCGTCCCGCAGAATGGCGGAAACAATCTTTCGCACGGCTTCTGCAATGGCGTAATAGGTGGCACCTTTGTTTTCAATGATTCGATAGGCACTGTTTTTTACGTCAAGGAAAAGCGAATTCAGCGTTTCTTCACTTCCGTCACGGTGCGCGCTTTCGCAAAAGCTGTCAAGATCAATGCCCGATACGTTGGCGTCCGACCAAACGGGAAGTTCGCTGTCACCGTGTTCTCCGATGATAAAGGAATGGACGTTTCGAAAATCCACGCCGAGGTGAGAACCCAGCAGATATTTTAAACGAGCCGTGTCAAGGACGGTTCCCGAACCGATCACGCGATGAGGCGGAAAACCCGAAAAATGAATGGTGGCGTAAGTCAGAATATCCACAGGATTGGTGACCACCAACAGAATACATTCACGGTTGTAGGTAACGATCTTTTCAACAATGGACTGGAAAATTCGCGTGTTACTTCTTACGAGATCGAGACGCGATTGTCCCGGCTTCTGACCGGCGCCTGCCGCCAGAATGACGATAGAAGCGTCGGCAAGATCGGCGTAATCGCCCGCGTAAATTTCCATAGGGGAATGAAAGGGAAGTCCGTGACCGATATCGGCGGCTTCTCCTTCGGCTTTTTTTCGGTCAAGATCAAGGAGGACCATTTCAGAAAACAGAGCACTTTGCATCAGCGTATACGCCGTTGTCGCACCGACGAAGCCGCAACCGATAATCGCACATTTTTTAGATTGGAGCATAGTTCACCTCAATAAATAAAATATGCTATTAGTATGCTCCGGTTACCGAATGGTTAAGCAAGTTGTTTCAAAAACTCCTCGCAACGTTTTGAAAATTCGCGCGTGGCTTGATACAGCGGTGTAAGTGAAATCGTTTCTCCGCTTCCGTGGATAATGCGTTGACTTTCCTCAAAATAAGGAGAAAGTGCGTCGGAAGAAAATTGCTCATAGGCGAGAATCAGCGCGTTACAACGCTCAGGAAGCTCGGAAATGTGTGCTTTGTTGGCTTCCTCGGAAAGCGGAGAAAGCTTTGCGAGGGTTCCTTCCACCGATTGCAGAACGTAAGTCAGTGCCGTTGCGTAGATATAGTAGGCGGCAGAAGCGTTTGATTTGGCTTCGGCATACGAGGGAAGCCCGTCCTTGACGCTTTGCGGAAAGGTGGTGCAGTATCTCTCGTTGGCTTGGATCAATGCCTCAATTGCGCGACGAAGGGCGTTCTCTGCGGCGGAAAACTCGGAAAACAGTTCTTGATGTTCCATAAGAATCTCCTTGATTCGTCAGTAAAATAAAATCAGGAGAGTCGATTGCGGTAACGATCGACTCTCCTGATTCGCGGATCCTCAGCGGATCTCAACAGTGACGTCCCGACCGTCGGTAGAAGCTGCCGCTCTCATAACGGTACGGATCGCCTTTGCGATTTTTCCGTGTTTGCCAATGACCATTCCCATATCGTCTTCGGAAACGCTCAAAACCAGATCAACCTTCGAACCGTTGACGGTTTCCTTTACGGAAACGTCATCGGGATTGTCTACGATTGCCTTGGCAATACCGGTCAAGGTTTCTTTCAAATCGGTCATATTAAATCACCGGTGCTGATCAGTCAACGATGTTGGACTTCTTCAGCAGAGCCTTTACGGTGTCGGTGGGCTGAGCGCCGTTAGCGAGCCACTTCTTTGCCTTTTCAGCGTCGATCTTCAGTTCGTCGGAGCGGGGATTGAAGTGTCCGATCTCCTCAATAAAACGACCGTCTCTGGGCGAACGGCTGTCGGCGATGATTACGCGGTAGGTGGGAGCCTTCTTAGCGCCCATTCTTCTAAGTCTCATTTTTACTGCCATTGTTTGTTTCCTCCAAAAGTTAAATATAAATTATTTTTTTGTTTTTTTATAAAAATCCGTGGAATTAAAACGGAATTTTCATCTTGCCTTTTCCGAAGCGCGCCATTTGCTTCGGGTTGGAAAATTGCTTCATCAGCTTGCGTGTTTGCTCAAATTGACGGAGCAGACGATTGACCTCTTCGACGGTCGTACCGCTGCCTGCGGCAATTCGCTTTTTGCGCGATGCTCCGAGAACCTCCGGTTTGGCTCGTTCGTAAGGCGTCATCGATTTGATGATCGCTTCCATTCTTGCCAATGCCTTTTCATCAACCTGCGCATCCTTCATTGCTCCCGCTTTCATTCCGGGCATCATTCCCATCAGCTGTTCGAGAGAACCCATGCTTTTGAGCTGTGCGAACTGATCGAGGTAGTCGTCCAGAGTAAAGGTCGATTCGCGGATCTTTCGTTCGAGCTCCTGTGCCTTCTTTTCGTCGTAGGCTTGCTCGGCTTTCTCAATCAGAGAAAGAACGTCGCCCATTCGGAGAATTCGGGACGCCATGCGGTCGGGGTGGAAGGGCTCGATCGCATCGAGCTTTTCGCCCACACCGATAAACTTGATCGGCTTGCCCGTGACGTGCTTGACGGAAAGCGCCGCGCCGCCACGCGTATCGCCGTCGAGCTTGGTCAGAATGACACCCGTGACGTCAAGAAGCTCGTTGAACGTCTTTGCGACCGTAACGGCATCTTGACCGATCATTGCGTCGATTGTCAAGAGAATTTCGGTCGGTTCGACCGTTTCCTTGATTTTCTGAAGCTCGCCCATCAGCTCTTCGTCAATGTGCAGACGACCTGCCGTGTCGATAAAGACCATATCGTAGCCTTTTTTCTGTGCGTAGGCAAGTCCTTCCTTGGCGATCTTAATGGGGGATTCTTTATCGCCCATCGTAAAGACGGGAATACCAAGCTTTTCCGCAACGATTTCGAGCTGCTTGATTGCGGCAGGACGGTAAACGTCACACGCGACGAGCA
>JAZOSZ010000073.1:0-1604 GCA_045657365.1 Eubacteriales bacterium | reverse complement strand
ATCAGAGGGACGTGCTTATGTGCCGCAGCGTGGAAAACCACCTCGGGGCGGTAGAGATCGAAAATATATTCAAGTCGCTGTCTGTCGCGCACCGAGCCGATAATCACCTCAAGTGCAAGCGACGAACCGTATTTTCGAATTAATTCCTGCTGAATTTCATACGCATTATTTTCATAAATATCAAAGATCACCAGCTTTTTCGGAGAACATTTGGCAATCTGTCGGCAAAGCTCACTACCGATCGAACCGCCGCCGCCCGTTACGAGCACAACCTTGTCGCGATAATATTCTGCCGTACGGCTTCCCGTAATGGAGATTTGTTTGCGGAACAAAAGATCTTCGATCTGAAACTGACGAATCACCCGTTCCTTCGGACCTTCTTCCTGATCTTCCAGATTCGGAGAATCATAAATTTTCACTTTGCAGCCAAGCTTCGCATATACGTCATAAAAACGAGAAAGCTGTTCTCCGCTGACCGAAGCAATCGCTACGATGACTTCCGTAATACCGAACTGATTTACGATATCCGCAAAAAGTTCGGGAGAATACACGTGAAGTCCCGAAATCTGTTTTCCTATCTTGTCACGGTCAGTATCGATAAAGCAAACGGGAAAATATTTGGAGTTAGGATTGTTACGAAGCTCGTTCACAAGATACGAACCCATTTGTCCCGCCCCAACGATTGCCACGGAAATCCGCGGTTTTGTTTCCGCTTTTGCCTGATGTATTCTCTTATAGCGCAAACGATAGCAGTAGCGAGCAGACACAGACATCAACGCCTGCAACGGAGCAACCGTAGCAAAGAGCCAAAAGCTGATTTCAAGCTTCGTCAAATATAAAATTCCGATCGCAAGTAAGGTTGCCACCATATCTGCTAAAATCAAGCGCAGATACGAAGGGGTATGCGTATATCGCCATACGGTAAAATATACCCCGAGAACGATTCGGCAAAGTAAGCTCAGGAAAAGTAAAATTCCTACATTCAGAAGATAAAGCCCCACATTGCTTACGTCGGTTCCGTCAAAGGTCAAGCGCGACAATAGGTAATAGATCGCGGAAATCAGTGCAAAGCACACGGAATCAAATCCCATAAGCAAGACGTTTCTGCTGTTAAATTTCATAAGAAACCTCTCAAATTTTCGTTATGTTAAGAGTAACTCCCCATATATTTATTTTAGTATATCATATTTTTTTGAAAAAGTCAACGGTTTTCCTTGTTTTGTAAAAAACAACTCTTTGTCAATTGTTTCCAAGTTGTCTAATTTTCTTGATTTTTGAAGGAAAAGCAGACGGCACTACTCCGTCTGCTTTTCTGCTTAAAATATTACTTTTTCCGTTCGGGAATCAAGAGCATAAATACCAGCGAAGATACCAAAAGCATCATCGGATAGTAGAGATGAGCAATCACCTCAAACGCCGTTAGCTCAAAGCCCATGGTCGACGCCACAGAGAGTGCCACGAGCATCTGGGCGCCATAAGGCAAAATTCCTTGGAAAATGCACGAAAAGGTATCGAGAATCGACGCTGTTTTTCGAGGAGAAATTCCGTATTCCTTGGACATTTCCGACGCAATCGGATTGGCCATCACGATTGCAACCGTATTG
>JAZOSZ010000072.1:0-16738 GCA_045657365.1 Eubacteriales bacterium | reverse complement strand
GCTGATTTATCTGGAGGAGCGTTTTGAGAAGCTCGAAAAGATCTACGCGGGCAAGAAGATCATGCTGGGCGTTTATATGTTCGACTTTTTCGATCCGATTATTGCTCATCCGATCAGAAACGAGCTGATGGAGGTTCAGTGCGAGCTCGCATTGCGTCTCTTGAAAGAAGGACGCATCGCGGGAATCATCTTCGAGGCAAACTCGGTGATGGGCGTAGGTCTTGAGAGTGAAAAATGGCTGCGCGAATGGATCGATAAGGTGAAATACACCGAAGTACCCGACTAAAAATAAAAAAGGAGAATATTTATGTACGAAAATTACAAGGATCTTGCGAAGAGAATTCGCAAGGATTGTCTGCATATGGTTCACGTCGGACAGAGTGGCCATATCGGAAGTATGCTGTCCGCCGCCGATATGATGGCGGTGCTGTATGGGGGCGGCTTCGTAAAAGTCGATCCCAAGAACCCCAAGGCGCCCGACCGCGACCGCTTTATTCTGTCGAAGGGACACGCAGGTGCCGTCGTTTACGCGACGCTGACCGAGCTTGGTTTCTTCCCCAAGGAGTGGATGGATACTTACTACTGCGACAATGGAAAGCTGATGGGACATATCAGCCACTACGTCCCCGGTGTTGAGTATTCGACGGGTTCGCTCGGACACGGACTGAACGTCTGTGTCGGTATGGCACTTGCCGCTAAGGAGAAGGGCGAGAAGCACAAGATTTACTGTATGATGTCGGACGGCGACTGTAACGAGGGCTCGACCTGGGAGGCCTTTATGTTCGCGGGACAGCACCACCTCGAAAACCTGATTGCGATCGTGGACTACAACCGCATTCAGGCGCTTGGCTTCTCCAAGGATATCTGTGACCTTGGCGACTTTGCCACGAAGGTTGCTACCTTCGGCTGGGCAACGAAGACGGTCGACGGACACGACTTTATGGACCTTGAAAACACCTTTAAGTCGCTTCCGCTCGAAGCAGGCAAGCCGACCTTCATCGTAGCGAACACGATCAAGGGCAAGGGCGTCAGCTTCTTGGAAAACACGGTCGCGTCGCACTACTGGCATCTGACCGAAGAAGAAAAATACGCAGCTTACCGTGAATTGGGGGTAGAGGAATGAGAAAGATTTTTAATGAAACCTTGTTGAAAATTGCCGAGAAGGATCCCCGCATTCATCTGGTGCTGGCGGATATCGGCTACGGAGAAATTGAAGGCTTTGCCAGAAAATTTCCCGAGCGCTACTACAACTGTGGCGTAATGGAGCAGCACATGACGGGCGTGGCTTGCGGTCTCGCGATGGAAGGCAACATTGCCGTCACCTATTCGATCGCAAACTTCCCGACGCTTCGTTGTCTGGAGCAGATCAGAAACGACGTTTGCTATCATAACGCCAACGTCAAGATCGTCAACATCGGCGGCGGTGTTTCCTACGGTCCTCTCGGTGTATCGCACCACTCGACCGAGGATATCGCAATTCTGCGCGCTCTGCCGAATATGGTGGTCGTCGTTCCTTGCGACTTGCAGGAAGCCGAGGCGGCAACCTACGCGGTATTTGATTATGAAGGCCCTGTCTTCTACCGTTGCGGATATAAGAACGAAAAGGACATTCACCACCGTCCCTTCCAGTTTGAGCTTGGTAAGGCAATTACGGTGGAAGACGGCGACGACTGTACGCTGATCTTCTGCGGT
Source organism: Eubacteriales bacterium (assembly GCA_045657365.1). Lineage (GTDB taxonomy): Bacteria > Bacillota > Clostridia > Oscillospirales > CAG-272 > HGM12713. Next base: position 15,046 of record JAZOSZ010000072.1, on the reverse strand, counting down.
CCGATCGGTTTTGAGGCTCAGAAGGCGGTAGAAGCGGCAAGAGAGAAGGGAATCAACTGCCGTTTGATCTCGATGCACACCATTAAGCCGATCGACAAGGAAGCCATCATCAAGGCGGCAAAGGAAACGGGCAAGGTCATCACGCTCGAGGAGCACAACCTTGCGGGCGGACTTGGTTCTGCCGTTGCCGAGGTACTTGCTGACGAGGGCTGCCTTGACGTGAAGTTCCGCCGTATGGCTCTGCCCGACGTCAACGTCCACGAGGTTGGCTCGCAGCAGTGGCTCCGCGAATTTTACCACATTGCCGCACCCGACGTGGAAAAGGCAATTTTGGAAATCTGCGGAAAGTAAAATCAAAAAAGCCAAACGCGAAAGCGTTTGGCTTTTTTTAATCAATCGAAAAATATTGGTTGAATGCGTAGGCGACAAGACCGCTGAGTGCGAGCTGCTTGACGTCGTCGGCGTAGCGGATCTCAAAGCTTCGGAAGGCATCTCCCGTGACTTTTTGGCGAATGGCATCAATCAGCTGGTCTTTCTGTCCGTCGGTCAGACGATCGACGTAAGAACCGACGAGGATCACCGCCGAGGGGTCGGAAAGGTTGACCGAGGTGGAAACGGCAATCGAGAGAAGCTCGAGCGCTTCCTCGGAAAGCTCTCCGCCGTGTTTCAGAACGGTATCGCGAAGCGCGGCTTCCAGACACCCCCGCTGACCGCAGGAACAGAGAACGTCAGACGGGATTTTGATATGTCCCAGCTCACCGTGCATATAGTTGGCGCCGTGGCGGCAATGTCCGCAGACGACGGTCGAAGCACCAACACCGTCAAAGCCGAGCATCAAGAGCTGAAAATGGTCAATCGCGGCGCTGAACGTACGGTGATATGCACCGAGTGCCAACGTATTCGTGATTCGCTCTAAGAAGATATTTTCTCCGAAACGGTCGGCAAAAAAGTCGGAAATCCCAAGATTTTTCCAACCCGTTTCCGCTGAATGGAGCACCGTGCGGCTCTTGTGGTCAATCAGACCGGGAAGCGAAATGCTCAGTCCCAAAATCTCGTCCTCGGGACAAAGCTTCATCGCAAGAATTGCGTCGATCTGTGAATTCAGATAAGTAAAAAATCGGGTGGGCGAGGATAGCTCGGCGTCGGGGATCGTCTGCTCGTGCAAAATGCGGGCGTCCAGATCGATCAGCGCGAGGATGCGCGAGGTCCAATCAAAGCCGAACAGTTTTTTGGCGGCACCGTTGAATTTGAGAAAGCGCGGCTTTCGTCCGCCCGTGGAGTCGCCCTCTCCCTCTTCGAGGATCAGATTGGCTTCCTGCAACTGGCGAATGACCTGTGTGACCGAGGCGCGGCTGATGTCGATTCTCTCCCAGATATCCGTACGGGAAACGGGGCCGTTTTGCTTGACAAAATGCAAGATCGCGTTTCGGTTGCGCAGGGCGGCGTCAGCGTGGGATAAAAAAGACGTTGACATAATCTCTTACTCTTTCGTTTCTTCTAAAAATTCGGTGAGTACGGCATCCTGAATGGCGCGGAGAAGCTCGGGCGCGTTTCCGCCGACGGGCTTACCGTCCACCGTATCGGCGGCAGAGCAGAGCGTACCTGCCGAGGAGATCATTACTTCATCGGCATTCATCAGATCGTCAATCGTATAAGGCTCTTCACGCACGGGGATTCCAAGTCTGCCGCACGCCTCAATCAAATGCTTTCTGGCAATACCGGGAAGAATCAAGTTGTCGGTGGGAGCGGTCACAAAGGCACCGTCCTTCAGAATATGGACGTTACTGTGCGCACATTCGGTCACTCTGCCGTTGCGGTGGAAGACGGTTTCAGTACAGCCGGCTTCTTTGGCTCTTTGGGACGCGATGACGGCGGGAATGAGGTTGACCGTTTTGATATTGCAGTGCAAAAATCTCGTATCCTCGGCGGTCATCAGTGTGACGCGCTTGTAGACGTCAACGATTTCTCTGTGATAAATATTGATCCAGAGCTTTGCTTTTTCTCCGTTTTCGGCAAAGGCGTGATTGCGGATCGGTGTTCCGGCCCGCGATGCCTGAAAATAGACAAAGTTTTCTCCCGTGTCCATTTTTTGCACCATTTCATTCAAAAGCGCCTTCAGCTCTTCCTTTGTGCAGGGAAGCTCGATTTCAAGAAGCTTTGCACTGTTGAAAAAGCGGTTGACGTGATCGTCGAGCGTGAAAATTTTATAATTTCTGCTGTAGGTTGCGTCGTAAATGGCGTCCCCAAAAAAGCAAATACGGTCGCTCATCGGGATAAACATATTTTCCATTTCGTCGAATTTTCCGTTATAGTAGGCAAGATTTTTCATAAAAACTCCTTGAAAAATAATTTTTTAAGAGGGATTCGGTTCCAATTGCTTCTTTCCGACGTAGCCTTTGATCATGGCGGCAACAAAACGGATACCGTTGGCGATGAGGACTGCCATGGCAAAGCCCCAAAGACCGCCAAGTGCCGTGCCGATTGCCACGCAGACAAAGAACTCGATGGCATAGAGCGCATTGAAGATAAACTGGTCGCGTTCGCCCTTGAAGCGAAGCAGGGTATTGATCAGCACGCCCGAAGCGAAATAAAGTACCTGTCCGAGAATCGCGGGAACGATATAGGGCAGAGCCTCGGCGTAGTTTTCGCTGTAGAGAATCTTAATGACGATCGGAGAAACAACCAGACAGCCGAGGAAGACGAATGCGGCACCTGCCGTGACGGCAACGACGACGATCGTCCAGAACTTTTTGGTCAGTGCTCCCTTGTATTTGACGAGATAGCTGAGTACGATCGCGTTGATCGGCGTCGTCAGCATGGCGATGACTTTTCCGACGAGCGACGCGATATAATAGGTAGTAACGACCCCGCCGTCTCCCGTAATTGCCAGAAGAACGATCTTGTCGGCGTGAAGCGTCGTGTTTTCCAGAAGGGTGGAGAAGAGCAGGAAGGAAATGCTTGAAAAGATTCCCTTGAACTGTCCCGTGATTTTAAAGAAGGGCGGACGGTAAAGGCTACTTCGGAGAACGGCGTAAATGAAGCAAAGCACCTCGCCCGCAAGAATTGCCAGCATCCACTGTCCCGAGATCTTGAAGAGGTAGACGCCGAGGATATATCCGACCGAGATCAGAATATAGTAGATCATATAGCGGAAGAAATCGGCTTTGATCTTGAATTCGGTTTCGGAATAGTAGCGCAGCATCGTAAAGAAGCTCAGAAGGCAGAAAAGAACGACGTTGAGGGGGGAGAATAGCCCCAACGTATAAAGGTAGACCGTACCGATTGCGGCGCAGATGACTCCCATAATCAGGAGCATCAGATTGTAGTCCCCGTTGTTCGTCTCGCCTTTTTCCGAGTCGAGCAAACGAGCGCATCCTGCGGCGTATCCGCAAGCATTGTCGGCAATCGAGATGATCGAAAGCACCGACAGTGCCACGCCGAAGGCGGCGGCACCCATTTCTTTTTCCATTTGAGGGTAAACGAAAAATTGAATGACAGCGTTAAAAATGCCGATCGCACCGACGCTGTAAACGAGGCCCAAGATTTTTTTTCGGGTTTCCGAGTTTTTGAGAATTGACGAAAGTCCCATATCCGACGAAAAAACTCCTTTCCGTGGTGTTCAACGTCCTGCACGGCTATCACGTTCGGAAAGCCGACGCAGTATTGTACAGTTTCATTTAGTATAACACATTTTTGTCAAAAAGTAAAGACGGTGGAAAAAATTTACTTGTTTGATTTTTTGGCATTTTGTCGAAAAATTCTTTTTGGGACTTGACGAAGAAGCGAAGATATGATATACTTAACTAAATATTATTTTTGTATGTTGTCGACACGGATAAAGGAGAATTTATATGTCTGATAAGTTTCAAACCGCGAAGGACGGGTTCCTGAGGGCGATCAGTCCAAAGAAAGATTTGAAAAAATTATTTATGTGGCTCATTGGGCTTAGCGCCGTGATCTTTTTTGCCGTTTGCCTCAAAGCGGGAAATGCGAAAAACGCGACCATTTTCTTCCGAAGCGGCGCAGATTTCTTTATGGATTGCTTTAATCAGATCCGAGATTGCGCGCAAGGACCTGCCGTGTATTCCGACCGTCACGTGATTTATCCGCCGATGGCAAACCTCATCTTTTTGGTTCTTTCACGTTTTACGAATTCCGATTATAACGATACCGAATTCGTAGACCGACAGACCTGGATGAAATACGGCTCGAGCTTCGTGCTTCTGATGTTCGTGTTTGCCGTTTGCTTCATTCTGACCTTTGCCCTGATCTTCAAGGCAACCAAGCGCGGCAGTGTCAACTCCAGACTTTTGTTTGCGGGAATGGCGACGATGAGCGTTCCGATGCTGTATATGCTCGAACGCGGCAATATGCTGATTCTGAGTGTTTTGTCCTTGTTAGTATATGCGTTTTCTTACAACAGTGAGAGCAAGATCACGCGAGAGATCGGTCTTCTCGCCCTTGCCTTTTCCTTCTCTCTGAAGCTCTATCCCGTGGTCTTCGGCTGGTTCCTTTTGACCGATAAGCGTTGGAAGGAAGCAATTCGTTGTGTGATCTACGGAATAGCAATGCTGGTTCTTCCGTCCTTCTTCTTCGGCGGTCCCGTCTACGTGGTAAAGAGTCTGTATCAGAATATTACGGGTTGGTCTTCTGGCTCGGGTAACAGTTGGATGAAGGCAATGCAGTTGCTTCGCTTTAATGAGGCAAATCAAAATCTCGTGAGCAATTTGATTTGGGTCGTCGTAGCACTCGGTGCCGTATGCTTCGTGATCTCGTCCTTGATTCGTCCTACGCAACGCTGGAAAACCTGGCTTCTCGGTGTGGTAACGATTCTTTGCGTTCCCTCGATTACGGGACTTTACGTCTGGGCGTTTATGCTGATCCCGCTGATTATGCTGATCAATCAAGAAGATGCCGGTGTTAAGAACGTGACCTATCTCTCGCTGATCACGATTCCGTTCCTCTTCTTGCCCTTTAGCTGGATCTCGCTCAATCCCCTGATTCAGAAATTCGTTCCCGATGTTGTTCTTACCAGTGATGTGATGCTTTCTACGGTATGGATCTACGGTATGACGGCAATCGTTGCGATCTTTGTGATTGTGGATACCCTCGTGGATCTCGTCAAATTCGTTTTGCAAAAAAAGAGAGCCAAAGCTGAATAATCAATGATAACAAAAAAGCTCCGCATCTGCGGAGCTTTTCTTTTGTTTACGCTTCCTCTTCCTCTTTCGTTACCGTGGCGTGCATCGGTACGCGGTCGTCGACGGGCGGGGGAGTCATATAATCACCGTACATTCTGGTTAAAATGTCGTGATAGCCACTCGGGCAGGAGAAGAGCGTATCACGGATCGGAAGCTTGACCGTATCCTTGATCCATTCTTTCGGATAGCAGAGGTGGATTTCCTTGAGAATCGTGTTGCTGACGCAATACGTATTTGTGTTCTCATTCTTATACGAGGTCGAAAGCTTTTCCTGCTTTGCAAAAATCTTTTCGAGGGATTGGAAACGTCCGATTGTCGTCAGAACGAGAATCTTCATTTTGTCGACAAAGCCGTGCGAATGCGCGTGCTTGTCATAACGGTGCGCCATTGCGTAGCCGTAGAACATTTTCTGACGGAAGACCATTTTGGAGAAGGTCTTGGGATCGTCGGGGGCGTTGTCAATGATGAAAATATCGACTGCCAGACGGTTCTGGTAATTGTTATGTGCGCGATCGGCTTCGGTTTCCTCGCGAAGGGGAGCGTCCATATTGACGATACGGGGAACGAAATCAAAGAAATATCCACCGTACTCGTTGGGGCGGATCAGCTTGAGCGGAGCGGGAAGCTCGTCGGCAACCTGGCAGAATTTTTCAAAATCGCTTCGGGTCATCGTCAGGTCGGCATCGTCGTCCCACGGAATGAAATCCTTGTGGCGAACGGCACCGAGCAGAGTTCCGCCGTCGAGAAAATAACCGATGTTATGCTTTTCGCACAGCGCGTCGATTTCCTTTAAGATCGCAAACAGTCCATCGTGAATGGACGATAAATCAAAATTTTTTTCCATAAAGCACACCTCTTCGTTTATTTCAAAACAAAATCAGTCGTTGTCAACGGCAAAGAACGCGTCGAGGAAAATCTTCATCGCGTCGGCAGAGCCTACCGAAACTCTCAGATAGTCCTTCAGCACGGGATTTCCGTATGCGTGGACGAGCACCTTTTTCTCCTCTTCCAGACGCTTTGCGATCTCCTTGGCGTTATGGTTTGGCTTGACAAAGAGGAAATTGCCCTTGCAGCAACGGCACTCGTAGCCGCGCTCGGTCAGCTTTTTCATCGTATAAGCCTTTCCTTCGTTGGTCTTCTGAATCAATTCATCACGAATTTCGGGATGATCGAGAAGCTTTTCTCCGAACAGAAGGGCAAAGGAGTTGACGTCAAAGGTCAGCTTGGCATTTTCCAGATAATGAATGAGCTGAGGATGACCGATGACGACGCCAAGACGGCAAGCCGCGATCGAATAGAGCTTCGAGAAGGTGCGGAGAACTACGACGTTGTCGTGCTTCATCGCGCAGGACAGGAGAGATTCTTCATAGAAATAGTGGTAAGCTTCGTCGATAATTACGATCGCGCCGACTTCCTTGGCACGGGCAATGACGAGCTCGGCTTCTTCTTCGGTGTAGGCGTTGTCCATCGGGTTGTTGGGGTTCAGAAGCGCTACAATTCTCGTGTTTTCGGTGATCGCGTCGAGAATCTTCTGAATGTTGAGCGTCATATCGGCTTCATAGGATACGGGCTTGTGAACCAAGCCGAGAATCCAGCAGTTCACCATATACATTTCAAAGGAAGGAGTGACCGTAACGACCTCTTTTCCTTTTTCGCCGAACGCCTGAAGCACCGAACGGATTGCCATATCGGAACCGTTGGTTGCGATGACGTTTTCTCTGCCGACGCCGACGTATTTTGCATATTTGGTCAAAAAGCGATTGGGTTCGGGGTAAATCGAGAGAAATTCAGGGGTGATTTCCTTCAGGACGGAATCTACGAAGTCCTTCGGAAGACCTTCGGGATTTTCATTCATATCATAACGGTAATATCCATACCGTTCCTGACGGGGAAAAACGCGCTCTGTTTTTTTGATATCGGGATCTACGTAATACATCTTGTGTTCCTCCAAAATCACATAAACTAAAAAAATTATATCACATTTTGTAGAAAAAAACAAGCATTTTACAAAAAAATCTATCTCCAAAATTTGTGTACGGGCAACGAATCCCTTGACAATTTTTTTTATCTATGTTACAATAAATAACAGAAGAGTATCTTGATTCATTGAAAATGATGAAAATTGATTGAAAAGTGTGAAAAGGAGAAGGGTGTGACACGAGTCATTACGTACGGTACGTACGATTTGCTTCATCACGGACACGTGAAATTGCTGGAACGCGCGAAAGCGCTCGGTGACTATCTGATCGTTGGTGTGACCGCGGACGATTTTGATAAAACGCGCGGAAAAATCAACGTGACGCAGTCGCTGATGGAGCGAGTGGAAGCGGTCAAGGCACTTGGAATTGCCGATGAGATTATCATCGAGGAATACGAGGGACAGAAGATTGACGATATCCGAAGACACAATATTGATATTTTTACCGTAGGCTCGGACTGGGTGGGCAAATTCGACTACCTGAACGAATACTGTACGGTGGTATATCTTCCCAGAACCGAGGGAGTTTCAAGCTCCGAGATTCGCAGTGTCAGAGCAAGCCTGCGCGTCGGTATCGTGGGGGAGATTGATTTTATGGTCAAGTTTATCCGCGAGAGCGCTTACGTCAACGGCGTGGAAATCTCAGCGATCTGTACCGACGATATTGTTCGCGCCAAGGAAGCGTTTGCCGATATTCCGCTGGTTACGACCGACTATGCCGAGCTTCTCTCTTCGGTAGATGCCGTCTATATCGTATCGCATCCCTCGAAGCACGAGGCGCAAATCACCGAGGCGTTTGAAGCACAGAAGCACGTGCTTTGCGAATCGCCCGTGGCGATGAGCCGCGAGGGCTGTCAGAGAATGTTTGAGTTGGCAAAGGAAAAGAACTGCGTTTTGATGGAAGGCATCAAAACGGCGTATTCGACGGCATATTCCCGACTCCTTCTGATGCTCAAGAGCGGAAAGATCGGAAAGGTCATTTCGATTGATACGACCTGTACGAGCTTGAAAAATTTTGAAAACCACAACGACGAAGAGCTGTCGAACACCTGGAACACGATCTCCGAATGGGGACCCCTCGGAATGCTCCCCGTCTTTCAGCTTCTCGGTACCGACTATCGCGAGAGCCATATCGTTTCGCTTCCCCTGAGAGATCAGAAGAACTTTGACGTGTTTACCAAGGTGGATTTTCTTTACGGCGACGCTGTGGCATCGGTGAAGATCGGAAAGAACGTCAAATCCGAGGGTGAGCTGATCGTGTCGGGTACCAAGGGCTATGCGTACGTTCCCGCGCCTTGGTGGAAGACCGATTATTTCGAGATTCGCTACGAGAATCCCTCGGAGAACAAGCGGTATTTCTATCAACTCGACGGAGAGGGAATCCGATATGAGATCGTTGCCTTTGTCAAGGCAGTCGAAACGGGACGCGGCGACGTCTATATCCGCCGCAATATTACCGAAGCGATCTGCGGTGTGATCGAGGATTTCAACGACGGCACGAAGGTCAATTATATTTAACGAATAGCGAAAAAACGACCGCAGAAAGTTCTGCGGTCGTTTTTTGATATAAAATCCGATCATTCAGAAGTTCTATCGACCTCTTATTCTCCAAAATCTACCGCTTGGTAAAAAGCTATTTACAATTTTTTTGGAAGATGGTATAATGAGTTCGTAATGGATGGGGAAAGGAGAATGGTATGAAGATCAAGATCGAACTTTGCGACACCGAGGAGATCGTGATTCGATGCAAAGAGCGGAATGACCGAGTCAGGGCGCTGGAGCGAGCCATCGAGAGCGCGGTGAAAAGTGGCGAAGAGATGACGTTGATCGACGGGACGGCAGAATATTTCGTTCCGCGGAGCAGGATTCTCTTTTTTGAAAGCAGTGACGGAAAGGTATACGCCCATACGGCAGACAAGATCTATCGCGCTCCGTACAAGCTTTTTGAGCTGGAGCTTGCGATGCCGCCGTCGTTTGTTCGGATTTCAAAATCCGCGATCGTCAATATCACTCACATCGAGTCGATGCGGCGCGAGCTTGTGGGAAACGGAGAGTTGACCTTCAAGGGCTGTGATAAACGGCTGTATTTTTCCAGAAATTATTTTAAGCTTTTACAGTACAAAATTGAAGAAATGAGGTTGGGAAAATGAAAAAAAGAAATATTGTTATTGGACTTGCTTTGATTTTGGTGGCGGGTTTGATTTTCCTTGATGCACTTGGCGTTTTATCTCCTGTCAGTGCTGTCGTTGGGGAAATCTCGTTGATTTCTTTATTGCTTGGCGGATTGCTTTTGGTGTTTTGTATTTGGAGAATTGCCAAACTGAGCTTTCCCCCTGTGATCGTTGCCTTGGCACTATTTTTTCTTGTTTTTGAAAAAAACGTTGCATTCCTTTGCGGTTTACCCGAGGAAAATATCATCAACGATTGGGTTTTGCTCTTGGTTTCCGTGATCTTTGCCATCGGTTTGAAGCTGATCTTACCCAAAAGACAGAAGAAAGAATATAGCTCGAAGCTGGGCGAATCTACGGTATATCTTGACAGTACCAAAAAACAGCATTTTGTAAAAAATTCGTTGGGCGAGTGTAAGGTGTATTTTGAGAACGTAGATGCCTACGAGGGGGGATCCACTTTGAATATTTCCAACAAGCTTGGGGAGACGACGATCCTCGTTCCCTCAAGTTGGCACGTGGTTTCTAAGGTGAAAAACTCGTTAGGAGAATACAATCTGCCCAGAGATCCTTCTCCCGAGGGGGCACCCGTGCTTTATATCGTTGGCTCGAACAAGCTGGGTGAGACACGGGTGATTTACATTTAGAGGAATAAAAAGACGACTCTTAACAAAACGATCGATAAGGAAGATTTTACGCACAAAATGGCATAAAAAGAAGCCTCTCCTTTTGGGAGAGGTGGCAGCCGAAGGCTGACGGAGAGGGTTCTTTGTACAAAAGGAATACCCTCTCAGTCACCGTTCGGTGACAGCTCCCCCCAAGGGGGAGCCTTTTTAGTTCCGCGTAAAAATTCGTTATTGGACATCAAGATTATCTGCGGTCGTCTTTTTTATTTCGGATAAAAGCATCAGGGAAAATACGAATATTGACAATTGATAAAAAATGTGATATGATGAGTGTATAGACATACGATGCTACAGATAGAAAGGGGAAGCGCAATGTTAAAACGAAGAGTTTCTGCGATAATGGCGTTGATTTTGATGATTTCTCTTGCGCTTGGCGCTTGCGGCGAACGTGAGCATACTTGTTTGTTTGATATAAAAAATACGGAAAACGAGTATTTATATATGCCCGCTACCTGTGCTCGCGGTGCCACGTATTATTATAGTTGTGCTTGCGGTGAGGCAGGCGAAGAAATTTTTGAAACCGACGGACTTGCGTCGCACGAATATTCGGTCAAAAACATCGACGAGAAATATTTGTGTGCGGCGGCGACCTGCACCCACGGCACCAGTTATTATTACAGCTGTACTTGCGGTAAGGCAGGCGAGGCGACGTTTGAAATTTCAGATAAACTTGCGCACGAGTATTCGGTGAAAAATACCGAGGAAGCCTATCTGAACACTGCCGCTACCTGTACGCACGGGGCTATTTATTCTTACAGCTGTTCCTGCGGTAAGGCAGGCGAGGCGACGTTTGAAACCGACGGACTCTTGGCACACGACTATTCGGTCAAAAACACTGCCGCGCAATATTTTCACGCGGCGGCGACCTGCGAGCACGGTGCGACCTATTATTACAGTTGCGTCTGTGGCAAGGCGGGGACGACGGTGTTTGAAACCGACGAGCGGTGCGCCCACGAGTATGCTCTGAAAAACACGGATATAAAATATCTGAATACGGCGGCAACCTGCGAACACGGGGCAACCTATTATTACAGCTGCGTTTGCGGAAAAGCGGGGACGGAAATTTTTGAAACCGAAGAAACGATTTCCCACGAGTACGCGGCACATAACACCGATGCGCAATACCTGAAACGCGAGGGTGACTGCCTGACGCAGGCGGAATATTACGTTTCCTGCACTTATTGCGGAGCGATTTCCGATCAGACGTTTTTGGTGACGCTGACGGATGCCTGCCGATTTGAAAACCAGGTTGCCGAGGAACGCTATCTGAAATCCGAAGCGACGACCGAAAGTCCCGCGATCTATTATCAATCCTGCCTTATCTGCGGTGAGGCGGGCGAGGAGACCTTCCTTTACGGCGTTGCGATAAATCCTGCGTACCTACCGAGAGAGTTGAACTATGAGCTTCGGAATTTCCGAACGGACGAGTATGAATTTACTTGGATCAGTGACGAGGAGCCTGTTTCTCCGAGATTGCAGATTATCGAGGGAGATACCTTCGATTTATACGGAAAATATAAGCAATACTACGCAACGGCGACCAGAAATCCCAACGGAGAAGGCTATCTGATGCGTGTGACGGTCGACCTCGACAGCGCGACGCTCTATACGTACAGAGCCTACGACGCCCGAAGCCGAATGGCGTCGGTGCCCGTGACGGTACGGACCGAGGACACGACCTTCCGTAATGAGCTTTATCTGATGGGAACTGCCAGCGAATCGAATATGTTTGGTTGTGTCGTTCTTACGAAGAATCATACGATCGTCTTCGACGGCGGTCGACACGGTGCGGACGGAGAGCAGCTTGCCGAGTTTTTGAAGGAAAAATCCGACGGAAAGGTGGACGCGTGGTTCTTTACGCATCCTCACTCGGATCATATTGGCGCGTTCTATCATATCGCTACGCAGCATCCCGATATTGAAGTTGCGAAGATCTATCACCATTTCCCCTCGATCGAAGAGCTGGAGAGTAATCGCAGGGAAGAGCACGAAGCGGATATGTACCGAAACATTTCACCCTTCTTGGATGAGCGTGTGCATATTACTCAAACGAACGAGGTCTTTACCTTTGACAAAGTGAAGATCAAGGTGGTTCGCGTCTATCATCCCGAGCTGATCAACGCGAATTTTACGAACGAAAGTTCGTCGGTCTATCGCGTGAAGAGTCCTCGGAGCAGTCTTTTGATTCTGGGTGACCTCGGCGTAGAGGGGGGAGAAGAGGTTATGGCGAACTGCGCACTCGAGGATCTGAGGACCGAATACATTCAAATGGCGCATCACGGTCAGGGCGGCGTAGCCAGAGATTTTTACGAGTACGTCGTTTGGAGAAAGGCTTTGGTACCGACACCCAACGGATTCGTTGCCGAAACCGTTACGAAATGTCTGTGGCCGACGCCCGCTTGGCTGTGGGATAATAATCTGAACGGTCAGGGCTACAATACGGGCCCGTGGAGCACGATCAAAACGCGAAAGTGGATGGAAGAGCTTGGCGTGACGGTACATTACGTTGCCAAGGACGGAACCCAAAAGATTGATTTTTAGTACAAACAAAAAGGCGACTTCCTCAGGGAGTCGCCTTTCTCTTGGCAATCTCTTGATAAAATTTCGTATATTGACTTTTTTTCGGGAATAGGGTATAATAAACAGTAGCAATCTTTCAAAGAAAGGATATGACCGAACTAATGAAAATAGAAAAGCTGTTTGGCGTCTGCAAAGATTATTTGTGGGGCGGGAGCAAGCTCAAAGAATCTTACGGAAAAGATACGGCGTGTACGCCTTGCGCGGAAAGTTGGGAGCTTTCCTTTCATTCCGACGGAAAAACAAGACTCGCGGACGGCAGAACGCTCGAAGAAGCGGTTACGCCCAAAGCCTTGGGCGCGAACGTGACGAAATTCCCGTTTTTTCCCGTACTGATTAAATTCATTGACGCAAAGAGCAATCTTTCCGTGCAGGTGCATCCGTCCGACGAATATGCGTTGGCGAATGAAAATAGTTTTGGAAAAACCGAAATGTGGTATATCGTCGAGGCAGACGAGGGGGCGGGAATCTATCTCGGCTTCTCTCGCGACGTGAGTGTCGAGGAATATGAGCGCGCGATTCGGGAGAATACGCTGACCGATCTGCTTCGCTTTGTTCCCGTGAAGACAGGCGAGAGTTATTTGATTCCGTCGGGCACGATTCACGCAATCGGTGCAGGCTGTGTGATCTGCGAAATTCAGCAGAACAGCAATCTGACCTACCGCGTGTACGACTACGGTCGCCGCGATGCCAACGGAAATTTCCGCGAGCTTCATATCGAAAAGGCAAAGCTTGTAACAAATCTGAAGCAATATGAGCCGAAGCCCCTTGGGGGAGATACGCTCTGCGCGAGTCGGTATTTTCACGTACAAAAGCGTTCGGTCGACGGAAGGATGACCCTGCGTGCGAGTGAAAAAAGTTTTCATTGCCTGACCTGTGTTCAGGGAGAGGGATCGATTCAAGGGCAAACAATGAAGCTCGGCGACAGCTTTTTTGTGCCGGCATCATTTGGAAAATATATGTTAGAAAGTAAAGAAGGGAAGATGACAGTAATTATGACAGACATTCGTAAATATTATCTCGGCATTGATCTTGGCGGTACTTTTATTAAGGGCGGGATCGTCGACGACGAGGGAACGATTTTGCTTCGTGACAAGGTTCCCACCGAAAGCGAAAAGGGCGCGGACGGCGTTGTTGCCAATATCGTAGCGCTTTGCAAGAGCTTAATGGAAAAAACCAATCTTTCGGCGGCGGATCTTGTCGGCGTCGGTATGGGGGCGCCCGGAACAATCGATAGTGAGCGCGGAGAAGTGGTTTATGCCAACAATCTCGGTTGGGAGAATTTTCGGGTGACCGAAAAGGTTTCCGAAGCAATCGGACTGCCCGTGAAGATCGCCAACGACGCAAACGTTGCCGCACTCGGCGAAGCGAAATTCGGTTGCGGAAAGAACTGCCTCAACTCGGTGATGATTACGCTCGGTACGGGCGTTGGCGGTGGTATCGTGTTGGACGGAAAGCTCTTTGAGGGCAATCGCTCGGCGGGCGCTGAGCTCGGACACGTCGTTGTGGTTGCGGGCGGAGAACCTTGCACCTGCGGACGCCGCGGCTGTATTGAGGCGTATGCCTCTGCCACCGCGCTGATCCGCGACACGAAGCGTGCCATGGAACAGCACCCCGAGAGTAAACTTTGGGAGATCGGCTCTCTTGACGCGGTCACGGGAAAGACGGCGTTTGACTATCTTGAAAAGGATGCCGTTGCCAAAGAGGTCGTCGAAAAGTATATCGAAATGCTCGGTGTTTGTATTATCAATATCGCAAATCTCATTCGTCCCGAGATCGTGATTCTCGGCGGAGGTGTCTGCGCCGAGGGCGAGAGATTGATCCGTCCGTTGCAGGAGATGCTCGATCGCGAGATCTACGGCGGCGACAAGGGGCCTGCCGTAAAAATTGTGACGGCACAGCTCGGAAACGATGCGGGCCTTCTGGGGGCTGCAGCGCTATTGATGTAAAAGAAGAGAAAAAGCAGTTCTCAGCGAGAACTGCTTTTTCGTTTACATCGGTTTACACTTTACGATGGCTTCGGTAATATTCGTCAGTACGAGCTCTCCGTTTTGGTTGAAAGCCTCAATCAGAACCTCAACGAGACCGTTTTTTGGGTTTCTTCGGATCAGATTCGTAATGGTTGCTTTGGCGGAAAGCACGTCGTTGGCATATACGGGCTTGAGCCATTCGATTTTTGTGGACTTTCCCGCCAATAGCGCGTCACCGTAAAAGCTGACCTCAAGGTAGTTTGCCCATACTGCCATAAAGGACATCACGCCGGGAGCGATCACTTGACCGAATCGCGTCGTTTTTGCATATTCCTCGTCGGTATGCAAGGGAATGTTGTCGTAAGTTTTGGCAAACTCGATCATTTTTCCTTTTTCTATCACGGCAGGGGAAATATCCACCGTCATACCGAGTTTTAAATCATCAAAATACATCGTGTTTTTCTCC
>JAZOSZ010000071.1:0-5860 GCA_045657365.1 Eubacteriales bacterium | reverse complement strand
GAGGTCACGGGAATGCCGCGCTCAGCACACAGTGCCACCAGATCTTCTCCGGGATCGGAGATCGCGGGGGTACCCGCATCGGTCACAAGCGCGCAGGATTCCCCCGCCGCAAGACGGTCGCAAATCTCTTCTCCGCGCTCGCGGCGATTGTGCTCGTGATAAGAAATCATCGGCTTGGAAATTCCGAGATGCGTCAGAAGACGCAGAGAGTTTCTCGTATCCTCTGCCGCAATAAAGTCGACCTCGGAGAGCACCTTGATCGCGCGCTCACTCAGATCGGAAAGGTTTCCGATCGGCGTAGCAACGAGATAGAGTACCCCACCGCGGATTTGGTTTTTCGTTTCGTCATTTTTCATAGAACCAAGCCTTCTTTCTTGAAAATCGGAACGTCTTTGGGACAGAAGGAATATTCTGTCAATAGACTATCCAAGGAAAGGAATCGTTATGGCAATCAAAATTTATATTGATCAGGGACATAATCCCCTCAACCCCAACGCGGGTGCCGAGGGAAACGGGCTGCGTGAGCAGGATATCGTTTACGCGGTTGGCATCGAGCTTGCCGAGCGCCTGCGCGCCAATCCCAATTTTGAGGTTCGGCTCTCGCGTCCAACCCCCGATACACAGATCGGCACGTCCAATACCGCGAGTCTGAGACTTCGCGTCGAAGACGCCAACGCCTGGGGAGCGGATTATTTCGTCAGTATCCATACCAACGCTTCCACCATTCCCTCCGCTACGGGAAGCGAAGCCTTTGCCTTCTCTGCCCCCTCGCCCGCCTTTTCGCTCGGCGAGGATATCCTCTATTGGCTCAACCGTACCACGGGATTGCGCAACCGAGGAATGCAGGTGCGTTCGGGACTTTACGTCCTGCGTCGCACGGCAATGCCCGCCGTACTCGTCGAGCTTGGATTTATCACCAATCCGTCCGACGCCGCGCTGATGTCCGAGCGCCCCGATCTCTTTGCCGAGGGAATTTATCAGGGAATTTTAGAATATACGGGGGTATGATCACTCACACATCCGAAGAAGCTCTTCTTCGGAAATGACCGTTACGCCGAGATCACGCGCCTTCGTCAGCTTACTGCCCGCCGCTTCTCCCGCAACCACGTAAGAGGTCTTCTTTGATACCGAGGAAGATACCTTGCCGCCGCGCTGTTTAATCAGTGCCGCCGCCTCGTCCCGCGACATCGTGGGGAGCGTTCCCGTCAGAACGAAGGTCAACCCCGCAAAGCTCTCGCCCACAGGTTCTGCCGTCGAGCTCGTCAGAACGCCCGCCGCATGCAGACGCTCGCAAAGCGCGCGGTTTTTTTCGTGCGAGAAGAATTCGACCACGCATTCGGCGGTAATCGGACCGATATCGTCCATCGTGCAAAGCTCTTCGGCAGTCGCGCTCATCAGCGCGTCGAGCGTGCCGTACCGCCCCGCCAACGCCG
The DNA here is from genome assembly GCA_045657365.1 of Eubacteriales bacterium. GTDB lineage: Bacteria > Bacillota > Clostridia > Oscillospirales > CAG-272 > HGM12713. Next base: position 4,427 of record JAZOSZ010000071.1, on the reverse strand, counting down.
TCGCGGCAACCTCACCAATATTCCGAATGCCGAGCGCGTACACGAGGCGTTCAAGTCCCCGTGACTTGGACGCTTCAATCGCCTCGACCAACTTCTTTGCCGATTTCTCTCCCATTCGCTCAAGGGGCTCGAGCTGTTCGGGACGGAGCGAATACAGGTCAGACACGTCCGAAATGAGAGACGCCGAAAGCAACAGCTCGACCACCTGCGGTCCCATTCCGTCAATGTTCATCGCGCCCTTGGACGCAAAATGCTCGATACTGCGCGAAAGCTGTGCGGGACAAGCACTGTTGGTACAGCGAAGCGCCGCCTCGTCCTCGTCACGATGCACAGGCTCGCCGCAGGACGGACAAACCGTCGGCATTTGGAAAATGCGTTCGCTTCCGTCACGTCGTTCGGGGAGCGAAGAAACGACCTCGGGAATAATGTCGCCCGCCTTGCGGACAACCACAAAGTCGTGGAGCATAATATCACGTGCGCGGATAAAATCAAGATTATGAAGGGTCGCACGGCTCACCGTCGTCCCCGCCAAACGGACGGGAGAAAGCAGTGCCGTGGGCGTCAGAACACCCGTACGACCGACCGCGATCGTAATATCTTCGAGTCGCGTCGCCTTTTCTTCGGGCGGGAATTTGTACGCCGCCGCCCAACGCGGCGTGTTCGTTCCCTCACCGACACGGCGGCGGTCCTCGAGAGAATCAAGCTTGATCACCACACCGTCAATGTCGTAGGAAAGTCCGTCCCGCGCTTCTCCGATCTTCTCAATGTGAGAAAGGATCTCGGACGTATTCCTTGCCAGAGTACGCATCGGAAGCACCTTAAAGCCAAGCGAAGAAAGACGGTCGAGCGTCTCGGTATGCGTCAGCGGAGCGCGTCCGTCGGGATAGAGGGAGCCCTCTTGGAAATTAAAAACGAAAATATCAAGTCCGCGCTCAGCGGTAATTCTCGAATCAAGCTGACGCAAAGAGCCTGCCGCCGCATTGCGGGGATTTGCCATCAACGCCTTTCCCTCTGCCTCGCGACGCGCATTGATCTTCTCAAACACTGCACGCGGCATAAAGACCTCGCCGCGTACCGTCAGCGAAAGCGGCTCCGAAAGACGAAGCGGAATCGAGGGGATCGTGCGAAGATTCACCGTCACGTCCTCCCCCACCGTGCCGTCACCGCGGGTCGCACCGCGGACGAAAAGTCCGTCCTCGTAGACGAGAGAAACCGACAGTCCGTCGATCTTCGGCTCGACCGAATAGGACGGCGCATCGACCTCGGACGCCATACGGTCAGAAAACTCCTCGACCTCGTCAAAGGAAAAGACGTCCGAAAGGGAGTCCATTCGTACCGCGTGGATCACCTTCTCGAATTTGTCGAGCGGCTTGCCGCCCACACGTTGAGAGGGCGACGCGGGATCAAAATAGTCGGGATCTTCGGCTTCAAGTCTGAGAAGCTCGGCATAGAGCATATCGTATTCATAGTCCGAAATTTCGGGGGAATCGTAGACGTAGTAACGCTCGGCGTGATAGCGAAGCGTATTTCTCAAAAAATCAATGCGCTCGCGCGCAGCTTGTCTTTTTTGTTCCATAAAAAACCTCTTTGAGCTTTTTCTAACATATTATATTTATTATACCATATTTTTTTCAAAAAGAAAATGCTTTTTTCAAAACTATTTCAATAGAATCAAAAAATGAATCGACATACGCAGTTACGCTTTTTAGAGTTGTCCGTTGGAATGAAACGAATGACGGTTTCATAAGGTTATATACGGGAGGTGCGCTATGATCGTTCTGTTTACCGTACTGATCCTTTTAGTAATACTTGTCAACGGCTGGACCGATGCACCGAATGCGATTGCGGGGTGCATTTCCACGCGTGCGATGACACCGCCCGCGGCACTTGCAATGGCGGCGGTCTGCAACTTTTTCGGTGCGCTCGGAATGGCGATGCTCAGCACCCGTGTGGCGCAAACGCTGTTTGGGATCGTCGAATTCGGAGAGGGTAGCGAAGAAGCACTTGCTTCTCTGTCGGCGGCACTTGCGGCGGTAGTCCTGTGGGCGATCGTTGCGTGGCGATTCGGGATTCCCACGAGTGAGAGTCACGCACTGATTTCGGGGTTGACAGGCGCAGCACTTGCACGGAAAATGAGCTTTACCGCGATCAACACCGAGGAATGGGGACTCGTTCTGCTCGGTCTCTTTGCCACCACGGTTCCCGCCTGCCTGCTCGGCTGGCTCTTTTCCCACGTACTCCAAAAAGTTCTTGTGCGGCGGGAGCGTCGCCGCGTGATGCGGAATTTTGTTCGCACACAACGCGCGAGCGCGGCACTCAGCGCGCTCTTGCACGGCGCGCAGGATTCCCAAAAATTTATGGGGGTGTATCTGCTGGGACTCACGCTTGCGAATCCGTCTTTGAAGGACAGCGGAGAGCTTCCTCTCTTCGTCGTCCTCATCTGTGCCGCGGTGATGACGCTCGGAACCATGCTCGGCGGAGCTAAAATCATCAAAAAAGTGGGGTGCGATATGACCGACCTTGACGCCGCAGGCGGAAGCGCCTCGGACGCCGCCTCTTCGGCAGTGCTTGCCGTATGCTCCTTTCTCGGGATTCCCGCCAGCACGACACATTCCAAAGCGTGTGCGATGATGGGAACGGGACTTTCCAAGCGTCGGGGCATTGACCTGAGAATCGTTTCTCAGATGCTCGCGGCGTGGGCGCTCACCTTTCCGATCTGCGGTGCGATCGGCTTTCTGCTCTCGCGCGCCTTTTCCCATTTTCTCTCTTCTCATTAAGCGTTTTTTGAAAGGGTGTGATACGAATGAAATACGATTATTTTGAAACCCTGGAACAGCTCTCCACGCACGCAAGGAACGCCGTCCGACTTGCGTGCGATCCCACTCCCACGGGCGACGCGCAAAGCATCTCAAGCATCCGAAAGCACTCCGACCGACTCATCTGCGAGCTCGAAGATAAGCTATTTTCGGATTTTCTTCCCCCACTGGAGCGCGAAACGATCGCGGGGTGTGCTCATTCGCTCTCGCGCGTAGTCGATCAGGCATCAGAGCTTTTCTGTCACAAATCCTATGCGTCGCCCTTGGAAAAGTCAAACGAGGAAGGACGGATCTGCGTGCGGCTTTGTGATAAAATGCAAGAGTCGATTCCCCTCTTGCGGCGAATCCGCAAGCCCGACGAATGTCCCGATGCACAAGGCTTCCGAGCCCTGCTTGCCGAGGGACGCCGCGCTCATACGACAATGCTCTCGCGCGTCCATTCGGGAATTCTCCCCAAAAGTGCGATGCAAACGATCATTCTCACCGGACGGCTCCGTACCGAAATTTCACGAGCCTTTGACGAGCTGGTGGAAATGATGCTCAACAATATCTAAAGAAGATCAAAAAGAAAATCCCCCCGCCCTCTTGAAAAATTTTCGTATATGTGGTATCATATAAGGGTACACTACCGAAAGGATCAAATAAGCCTTATGAATCTCAGAAAATTTTTCAAGTTGCTTCTCGGAGATACCTCGCGCTATTTCACGCTCCTTGCCGTCCTCTATTCGATTGCAATGCTGCTCGTGAACGTCGGCAAACAGGAAGTATTGCTTCGGGCAAGTACGCTTTTCTTCTTGTTTCTCTTTGCGCTGTTGGCTGCTCTGGCGAGAAGTCTGCTTCGCCTCTCGTCAATGTCGGGCGCGGCGCGTCTGCTTCTGCACTATCTCGGACTGACCTTTGCCTTCTTTCTCTGTCTGCTTCTGCCCAACGGAATGAGAGCTACACAGGTCTTGATCGGACTCGTCCTCTTCTCGATCGTCTATTGGATCGGGGCAGGACTTGTACACGTCTTCTACGCACGCTTCCAAAAGCAAAGTGAGCAATCCGAAGCCTACGAAAAGCAGTTTTCAAAAAAGCGCTGATTCATTTCCTTACCTGATCCGAGTTTAGGAAAAGGTAGATATTCTGATGAAAGCAATCATACTTCGGCTGTCAAGCCTTTCTCTTCTCCTCGTGCTACTCCTTGTGAGCACCGCCTGCCGAGCGAACGATACGTCGCTCCCTACCGCGCAGGAACGCCCCACGGAGTCCGTTTCCTCGGCAATTCTTCCGAGCAGTGAGGATCTGGGGGAGGAGTATCTTGACAGCTTTATTTTTTTCGGTGAATCGACGACCTATCACCTCAAAAGCCGCGGCGTTCTGCGCGGCGGTGTGAACACGGCGCAGGTCTGGGGTGCCGACAACGGCACGGCAATGCTCGATTCTTCGATCGCAACGCTTCGCATTCGCTATCCCGAAACGGGTGAGCTCCTCACGATCTCCGAGGCGGTAAGCAGAAAAAAGCCCGTCGGAATCTTTCTTTGCTTCGGACTCAACGGCGCGGTACAATTCAAAAAGCGGGGCGAAGCCTATTTTAAGGATTGCTACCGCATTCTCGTCAATGAGATCCGC
>JAZOSZ010000070.1:0-7728 GCA_045657365.1 Eubacteriales bacterium | reverse complement strand
GCTCTGCGAGGGGTCTTTGACCATATACGGATGTGTGCGTCCGTCCTCGGTGCTTTGATAACGGTCGTAGGAAATGCCCCACTCGGCAAGGAAGGATTCAAATTCGACGAGAGGCTCAGTGTTTTCGGGCGACATAAAGACCATCAGAGAATTGGTATCGTCGAGGAATTTTTCGAGTCGCTCAATCTCGTCGATCTCACTGCGTGTGCTGCGTACCATAAAGTCCTCGGTCGGGCCGAATACCACGATCAGTCGGCAATCCTCGGGAATGGGATTATAGTCGGGATCGTATTCGGTACCGTCTTCCGAGGTCGCGGCAAGGTCAAGAAAACTGATCTGATAGCCTGCCGCGATCAGCGTTTGCACGAGCGGCATATCGGCAGAAACCTTTTCGCCGTGGTTGGTAGTCAGACAGGCAATGGGGGCTTCTGCACGGGTGACGGCAAGAATCATCGAAGCAAAGGTTTTTTCTCCGTTGTACGCCCAAGGTGCTTCCTCACTGGAATCGGTCAGATAGAAATGCTGGAGCGAACGGACGCGGAACTCGGTACCGCATTCAACGATGACACTCGAGCTGTTGACCGCACCGTACTGGCTGACAGCGGTCGGATTCCAGACGATATTGACGTTCTTGACTTCAATATGGTCGGGAAATTTATCCTGAAGTTGAAGCGCTGTGTCGTAAACGTAGCGGCGCAGATCGTTTCCGTAGATCCATGCGTCGGGATCGTCACAGAAGGTGATTGTAAGCATAAAATCCTCATTACGGAAATTCGGATTTTCGGCACGCTTCTGTGCGCGGATCTCATCGATTTTTTCAATCGGCGAGGTACTTCCCTCGACCTCGGGATCTCCGTCGCGAATCAGATTGACGCAATCATCCGAAAGGGTGAAGAGAAGCTCGGGGGTCAGATCGGAGTACCACAGAAATTTTCCTGCGAGTGCCGAGAAAATGACGTTGACGATAATCACGCCCGCGATAATCAGCGCGGTGAGTGCCGCCGTGACACCGCCATAGCGGAGCTTACGGCTGTTTTGAGGGTTCAATTTCATCGAAACGTTCCCCCTTTCTCAGCCCCAACGGCGCTTGTCGTAAACACGCACCGTGAGAAGCAAAAATACGCCCGAAATGGACAGATAGTAAAGAATTGCCGCGTAGTCCAGAATTCCCGCCGTAAATGCCGAGAAACGGCTGGCAATGCTGATCCAGTCGATGACAAAACGAATCGCGTACACCGAGATGAACTGATTAACGGCATCGAGAATGAGCATCACGAGAATGATTGCAACCGTAATGACGGCGGCAGCCAACTGATTTTCGGTGAGCGCTGAAACGAACAGACCGATCGAGAGGAAGGCGAGTCCGACGAGAATCACACCGATGACGCACGAGATAATTTCGGGCGTCGATGGGCCGATGCGAAAGACGTTGACGTCCTCAGCAAGTCGCTCGGTATTGGCGTACACGTAGAGCGGGAAAAGATTCAGGCAGGAAACGAGAACCGTGCCCACGAAAAGAGTGGCGGCGGCGAAAAATTTACCGAGAACCATTCCCCAGATCGACACGGGTGCCGTCAAAAGCAACTGCTCCGTGCGTAATTTCTTTTCCTCGGCAAAAAGCTTCATCGTCAAAAGCGGAATCAGAATGATAAAGGAGAAGAGAAGCATCGTGAAATATGCGCTGGTGTCATAGCTTTTGGAGATCAGCGTCGTATAACAGCACATCAGTGCCGCGGCGGCAAGAAAGACGCCTACGTAAACGTAGCCGATCGCGTTGATAAAATAGGAACGCAATTCTTTTTTATAAATCGCAAACATCGTTTTTTCTTCCTCCCCCCATTATTTTTCCTTTTTTTCGGAGTCGTCCGAAGCAAACAAAGAGGAAAATTCAGTGTCGTTCTTTGACGAATTCTTTTCCAGAATATTTGTGGCGACCTCTTGCTCGATTTGCGTACGTCCCTTGGCGGTACGGTTGCGCGAATCTCGCCGTTCGTATTTTTTCTTACCACCCGCTTGATCAACGATGGCAATAAAGATATCTTCCAAACTCATACCGAGAGCTTCCATACCAATCAGCGGCCAGTTCTTTTCTGCCAACGTATAGAAGAGATTCTTTCGGATATCCACGCCGACTTCACTTTCGATCGTGTAGGTATAGGCATCGCCGTCCCGCTGAGAGAGAACCTCGGCAAATACGATGCCGGGCTTTGCGCGGAGCATCGATAGAACTTCCTTCTGCGGACCGCAAATTTTTACCTGGAAGCGACGGGTATTTTCTACGGCGCGCGTGATATTTTCGGTTAGCTCGTCCGCGACGATCTTGCCCTTATTGATAATCACGATACGGTCGCAGACCGCCTGCACTTCTTGCAGAATATGCGTGGAGAGAATGACCGTGTGATCCTTTCCGAGATTTCGGAGCAGGTTGCGTACCTCAATGATCTGCTTGGGGTCAAGTCCTACGGTCGGCTCGTCGAAAATAATGACCTCGGGACTTCCGATGAGGGCTTGTGCGATGCCGACTCTCTGGCGATAACCCTTCGAGAGATTTTTGATCACTCGGTGGTAGACGTCCCGGATCTTCACGACGTCACAGATTTCCTCTAAGTGCTTGGTTCGGTTGAGCTTACATCCTTTGAGGTTATAGTTGAAGATCAGATATTCCTCCACCGTCATATCCATATACAGCGGGGGTTGTTCGGGCAGATAGCCGATATGTTTTTTGGCTTCCATCGGATTGTCGAGCACGTTAAATCCGGCAATCGAAACCGAGCCCGAGGTTGCCGACAAATATCCCGTCAGAATATTCATCGTCGTACTTTTTCCCGCGCCGTTCGGTCCGAGAAGACCTACGATTTCGCCCTTTTTGACTTCAAAGCTGATGTCGTCTACGGCACAGTTCGTTCCGTAGTTTTTCACCAGATGTTCAATTTTTATCATCGTCGGAGATTCCTTTCCGTAAAGATTCTGATACAGAATATAGTATATCACAAATATATAAACATTTTATGAACGCCCGTCTTCTTTCGGGAAAAATCGTGTGATTTTTCTGTGAGGATTCTACGATTTTTAAAAAAAGACACCGCAGATTTTTCTGCGGTGTCCGGCTGTTTTCATTTATTCAGCAGCGTCCTCGGAAACGTATTCAACTTCCTCGGGCATTGCCTCAGCTTCTGCCTGTGCTTCGTCGAGAAGAGCACGGATCGAAAGGCTGATCTTCTGATTTTCCTCGTCGATTGCGATGATCTTTGCATCCACAACCTGACCGAGCTCCAGAACGTCGGCGGGCTTGCCGATCTTCTGCTGTGCGATCTGGGAAATGTGGATCAGTCCGTCCACGCCGTCCATAATCTCAGCAAAGGCGCCGAAGGGCATCATATTGACGATCTTGACCGAAGCAACGTCACCGACAGCGTACTGTGCGGTGAAGAGGTACCAGGGGTTGGAATCGTCGGTCTTATAGCCGAGAGAAATGCGCTTCTTTTCAGCGTCGAAGCTCTTGACGAAAACGGTGATCTCCTGACCAACCGAAACAACGTCAGCGGGGCTCTTGATGGGGCGCCACGACAGCTCGGTCTTATGTACCATACCGTCAATTCCGCCCAGATCTACGAAAGCACCGTAAGAGGTCATGCTCTTAACAACACCCGTATAGGTCTTGCCTTCTTCGATTTCTGCCCAGAAAGCAGCTTCCTTTGCGCGGCGCTCCTCGCGGAGTACGGCGCGGATCGAGCCGATGGCACGGTTGCCCTTAATCTCGATGATCTTCAGAGAAACTTCCGTGTTCTTCAGTACGTTCAGATCGCCGTCCTTCGGAACGCCGGTCTGAGATGCGGGAACGAAGATCTAGTTTGCGCCAACCAGAACCTGGATGCCGCCCTTGATGATCTCAACGACCTTACCCGTGAGAACTTCGCCGTTCTCGCAAGCGTCGGTGATCTTGAGCCAATTCTTTGCAGAGTCAACTGCCTTCTTGGACAGCTCTGCAATTCCTTCGATGTCGCTGACTCTGCCAACGCGAGCCTCGATCTGATCGCCCTTCTTGTAAAGTTCGGTCAGTTTGACAGAAGGATCGTCGGTGATCTGCTCGGCTTTGATAATGCCGGTTACGGGGGCGCCAATGTCAAGCTGAAGCTCAGCATCGGTGACGACGGTAACGGTACCCGTTACGATTTCTCCTGTATTTAAAGTTTTGAACGACGAGTTGAGCAGTTCTTCAAAATTTTCTTTCATTTCGCTCATGGTTTTATATACCTCCTGAATGACTCCCGAAGGGGTTGATGCCCCTGCGGTAATTCCCACTTTCGTGTGGGTAGACGTTATTAAATTCAGCTCCGCAAGCTCGTCCGGCCGTTCAATCCAGACGGTTTTGGGGCAGATTTTCTTACAAATCCCGAAAAGCTTTGCCGTATTGGAGCTATCCTTGCCGCCAATGACGATCATCAGATCACTCTTTGCCGATAGGGTAGCGGCTTCGGTCTGTCTTTTTTCGGTAACACTACATATTGTATCAAAAATTAATCGATTTGTATATAGTTTTTTTAAAATTTCTTGACTTTTTTTCCACTCGGTGAGATTTTGTGTCGTTTGCGCTACCAAAATCGGGGTTTTTTCACGGAATTTTTCAAAAATTCCTTCCTTTACCGCCTTCTCAAAGGCATCTGCCGTGTCAAAGGTCAGCGCGTCGTAGTCGAAATAACTGAGAATTCCCACGACCTCTGGATGAGATGCGTGTCCCAAAAGGATAAATAAATTTTCGGGAGCCGAGTGCTCCTTGGCAATCGTATGGATTTTTTTGACGAAGGGGCAAGTGCAGTCCTCGTAAAAGAAGAAAGGATTTTTTTGTGAGAGGCTTGCCAACAGTTCTTCATCTTTTCTCGGAATTCCGTGGGCGCGGACGAATACCCGCACGGGAGCGTCCTCGGTGGCGGAATCGGCAAGTGCGGGAACCTCGGCGATCGAGGTGATCCCCACTCCCTGCTCTGCGAGCCAGCCGTTATATACGTCGTTATGGATCAGCGGACCGAGCGTGTAAAGACGTTCGCCGTTTCGCTTTGCCAACGCTTCTTCCAAACGGTCGGTTGCTCGCTTGACACCAAAGCAAAAGCCTGCTTCCTTGGCAATTTCAACGCTCATTTTGCCTTCTCCTTGGAAAATTCTTCGCCCAGCGTACAAACGCGGTCAAAGATGATGTTCGTGATTCGGGCGTACTCTCCCGAAGCCTCGGCATTGTATGCAAAGGATTCAAAGGGGATTTCTTCTCCGATGATGACCTGCGTTTTGCGGAACAGTTTATGCGTATTGTTTTTCTTTTGGATGTAAACGGGAACGACGTTGGCTTCTGCTCTGGTGCAGATCAGCGCCGCGCCGTTTTTGGTCTTGGTGTCACGCGGATTTTCTCCGGGGTAGCGGTGTCCTTGCGGGAAAATGCCCATACACTTCCCTTCCTTGACAAGACCTACCGCCGTTTTGATCGCGCCGACGTCATTGCCGCCGCGGTCGATCGGAAATGCTCCGAGCAGACGGATCAGTCCCGACAGAAGCGGAATTTTAAAAAGCTCCTTTTTTGCCATAAAGCAAACCTGATGCTTGCGGAAGGCATAGCAGAGGACGACGGCGTCGGTTGCCGAAATATGATTGGCACACACGATAAATCCCCCGCGGTCGGGTTCGTGTTCGCGTCCCGTGACACGGATACGGAACAAAAAGCCAACGAGACCTGCGAAGATCGCGTAGCAAATTCGGTAAAAGGTGCTGCCCGTTTTTTGGGGCTTGGTTTTCTTTTTTTTCACAGCCGTCGCTCCTTTTTCGTTGAGAGTTATTTTTCGGAAAAGAAATTTGTCTTTTCGCGGACGAGAGCAATTACCGCGTCCACGCTTTCCTCAAGGTTCATTCCCGAGTTGTCCAGAATGACCGCATCGGGTGCTGCTTGTGCAGGGGCAATTTCGCGGGTACTGTCCTGCGTATCTCGTTCGTTCATTTCGCGCAGAACGTCCTCGAAGCGAACGTCCTGACCCTTGGCGATCAGTTCATCGTAACGGCGCTTGGCGCGGCATTCTGCCGATGCCGTCAGATAAATTTTGCAATCGGCGTTCGGAAGAATCACCGTTCCGATATCGCGTCCGTCCATAATGACGCTGTTTTTGCGTGCAATTTCCTTTTGTGTTTCGAGAAGAAAGGCACGAACGGCGGGGATTGCCGAAACGGCAGAGGCATACATCGACATCTCGGGCGTTCTGATCTTGTCGCCAAGATCCTCGCCGTTCAAGAATACGTGCTGTGCGCCGTCCACGTAAGCGACCTCGATTGTAATTTCGGGAAGGATCGCGCCCACGGCGTCCTTGTCGTGGGGATCAAGCTCTTTTTTACGAACGTAATATCCGATCGTGCGATAGAGCGCGCCCGTATCGACGTAAACGATGCCGAGCTTGGCGGCAACTGCTTTGGAAATCGTACTTTTTCCCGCACCGCCGGGACCGTCAATGGCAATTTGAATCATATTTCGTTACCTCATTTTCCTCATTTTTCATCATTGATCGCGGCAGAATAGCCTGCAAGAGCGCCCGTAGCAAAAGCAATTTGCAGATTATATCCGCCCGTATAAGCATCTACGTCAAGCACCTCTCCCGCAAAATAAAGTCCGCGGCAGAGCTTGGATTCCATCGTTTTCGGGTTGATTTCGCGAATCGAAACCCCGCCCTTGGTGACGATCGCTTCGCTGATCGGACGAAAGCCGTCAAGCGGAAAGCGAAGTCCCTGCAAGAGCTCACGAAGCGTTTTCCGTTCGTCTTTGGTGATCGAATTGACCTTTTTGTGTGGGGCAATGCCCGAACGGCGAAGAATAACGGGAATCATTTTCGCGGGGAGAAGATCTCCCAGCGCGTTTTGAAAATCTTTGTTCTGATATTTGGAAAAATCCGAAAGGATTCGTGCATCGAGCGTTTTTTCATCAAGAGCAGGCTTGAGATTGACGCTTGCCTCGTATTTCCCGGGGACAAGGTCGGTCAGATGTGCCGATGCCGACAGGATCATCGGTCCCGTCACTCCAAAGTGTGTAAACATCATTTCTCCGAAATCCTCATAAACGAGTTTTCCCGATGTTACCTCGGTAATACGGAGCGCTACGTTTTTGAGGGAAAGTCCTTGCATCTCGGCACAGATCTTGTCGTGGCTGACGATCGGAACGAGAGAGGGACGAAGCGGAGTGACGCTGTGTCCGAGGGCTTTGGCAAAACGGTAGCCGTCGCCGTCCGAGCCCGTTCGGGGATAGGACGCGCCACCCGTACAGACGATAACGCGATCGGCACGGACGATGCCGTCCGCATATTGTACGCCGATGATTTTTCCGTTTTCTGCGACAAGTCCTTCGACCTTGTCAAAGCAAAACTTCACGCCAAGAGCGCGACACTCTTCGGTCAGCGCACGCACGATATCCTCGGCGTGGTCCGATTTGGGAAAGACACGCCTTCCGCGTTCGACCTTCAGCGGAACACCGACGTTTTCAAAGAAACGCATCGTATCCTCGGTCGAGAAAAAGCTGAGCGCGCCGTACAAAAAGCGGGGATTGGTGGGTACGTTTTGCAGAAATTCTTCCGGTGTGCAGTCGTTGGTGACGTTACAGCGTCCCTTGCCCGTAATGCGGAGTTTTTTTCCGCAGGCGTTCATTTTTTCGAGGAGCGTGACGTCGGCGCCGTACGTTGCGGCGTGGATCGCCGCCATCATTCCCGC
>JAZOSZ010000069.1:0-2200 GCA_045657365.1 Eubacteriales bacterium | reverse complement strand
CAGGCGGACAGGACCGCGCCAAGATCGACGAAGCGCTCACTTCTGCCGAAGCAACGCTCGCTTCGATGCTCAAATAACGCAATCCTTTCGATCCCTTCGCGCTTTTGGCGCGAAGGGGTCTTTCTCTCCCCCAGAAATTCCCAAAAAGTTTCTCGTTTTTTGTTTACAAATTAAATATAATATGATATAATTATATAATAGGGTAAATATCCTATCATACTAAGACTTCTGAGATTGCTTTATTTGAAAGGAGCATCATCGTGTCCAATAAAAAATTTGATTTGTTTCACCGCATCGAGGAGCTTCCCTCTCGCCTTTACATCATTCTGGCGGCGGTAGCGCTGGCGATCCATATCGCGATCTGCCACTATACCTCTGCGTCGGTGGTCATCACGGGAATCGTGCTCACGGTTCTCTATCTGGTCGCGGTTTCGATCATTTATTTCGTCACGCAAAAGCAGTTCCGACTCTACCGCATCGAAGCCGACGCCTCGGACGAGCAGAACAACAGCGTCGTCCGCGCGTTCCGCACCTCGCTGACGATTCCCTACGCCGTCGTCAATCCGAACGGAAAGATCGTCACGGTCAACGACGCGATGCGCGAGGTCACGGGCATTCATACCACGATCTTCAACGCCGACATTTCGGCGATCTGCCACCGTTCGATCGAAGAGTTGATCTCCCCAAAGGAATCCACCAACGTCTTCGCCCCCGAGGAAAGCGCACGAAACGCATTCAAGCGATCGCTCGTATCGATCGGAGAGAAGAAATTTCAGGTTGACGCGCACCCCCTGCAATCCAAGGGTAAGCCGTACTATATGCTCGTTTTCCGTGACGTCACCGAGCTCTCTCTTGTTTCCGATCTCTATCACGATAACCTCACGGCAATCGCTTATATCGTGCTCGATAACCTCGAGGAGATCGCACAGTACGTCAAGGTCAGCTATCAGTCCGAGGCAAGACAGGTCGAAACGATCCTCAAAGATTGGGCGGCAGAGCTTGGCGGAATGCTCCGCGAATACGACCGAAACAAATACGTGCTTCTGCTTTCGCGTCAGATGCTTGCGGAATGTATCAAAACCAAATTCGATATTCTCGATACCATTCGTGAAATTCATATCGGAGAAGAAAATCTCCCCCTGACGATTTCTATGGGTGTTTCCGCTACGGGAGCAACCATCGCGCAAAGAGAACGCGACGCACTCGTTGCACTGGATATGGCGCTCCAGCGAGGCGGTGACCAGGTCGTACTGAAAAACGAAAACGGAACCTTCTATTTCGGCGGACGCACCAAGAGTCAGCAAAAGCGTACCCGCGGTCATTCGCGTATCATCGCCAACCGCCTGTGCACAATGATCTCGGGCGCATCGAACGTCGTTGTGATGGGACACGCCAACCCCGACTTTGACTCGATCGGCGCTTGCGTCGGTGTCGCGGCGCTCTGTCAGTATCTCGGCGTCGAGGTCAAAATCGTCACCGATCTTTCCTCGGAAAATTTCCGTTCCTGCACGGCGCGCCTGACCGAGCTTGCCAGCTACGAGAATATCTTCGTCGACGGCGTGGACGGCTTGAGCGAATCGGCATTCGGCACGCTTCTGATCATTGTGGACGCCAACAATTTCGCCATTCTCGAAGCCCCCGAAATCGCGAAGAATTCCTTCAAAACGGTCGTCATTGACCACCATATCAAGAAAGAAGAATTTGAACAAGAGCCTCAGCTCTCTTATATCGACCCGTCCGCTTCTTCCGCGTGCGAGCTCATCAGCGAGATTCTCGAACAAACCCTTCCCGTCGGAACGCTCCGCAAGGAAGAAGCCAACGTGATGATGGCGGGAATTATGGTCGATACCCGAAACTTCACCCGTACCGTCGGTACGCGTACCTTTGCCGCCGCACTTTATCTGCGCGGCGCGGGAGCAAGTCCCGAATATGCGAGAACCTTCTTCGAGGAAGCCTTTGAGGACTACCGCGCCGAAGCACAGTTTGGATCGGAAGCGCAGATCTACCGCAGAGAGATCGCCATTACCTCGATCGAAGGAACGGGTGCGGCAGGCGACCGTGTTGCCGCCGCAAAGGCTGCCGATAAGCTCTTGTCGGTCCGCGGAGTCAACGCCGCGTTTGCCCTCATTCGCATCGGCTCGACCGTACACGTTTCGGCGCGCTCGAACGGATCGATCAACGTACAGCTCATTCTCGAAAA
>JAZOSZ010000068.1:0-3196 GCA_045657365.1 Eubacteriales bacterium | reverse complement strand
CGCGCTAAAGGCAGAAAAAGACTGACTTATTAATCGAATTTTTCGAAAGTCTGTATGCTGACACATAAAACCGCCGATGACCTTGAAAACAGCTTCTGTTTTCCGTGTGCATCGGGGTTTTTGGTATCTACGGCTACAACGTCAAAACGTAAGGAACGAAAACGATGAAAAACGTTGCGATCAAAGAAAATCATCTGTATCAGAAAGCCTATAAGAACGGCAAACGATTCGTGGGCAAAACCGTGGCGGTCTACCTTCTGAAGGACCTTGCCGCCGCACGGCTTCGACGGGAAAATCCCGAAAAGAAATTCGTCAACCGCGTAGGAATTTCCGTTTCAAAAAAGGTGGGAGGCGCCGTCGTCAGAAATCGGGCAAAGCGCATCATCCGCGCAGCGTACGATCCCTTCAAAGACAAGCTGAAAACAGGTTTCCTCATCGTCATTAGCGCGAGAGGCGCGATCGTCGGTAAAAAAAGTACCGATGTGAGTGCCGAGCTCGATGCGGCGTTCCGCCAACTTTCGCTCTATGCACAGGCGTCGGGCGAACAAGGAACCACCAAATGAAGCACGTTTGCATTTGGCTGATACGTCTTTATCAAAAATTCTTATCTCCCTTAAAACGAAATCCCTCTTGTAGGTTTACCCCTACTTGCTCTGCCTACGCCGTCCAGGCGTTTATGAACCGTGGCTTTTTCGTGGGATTCGGACTGACGGTCTGGCGAATTCTTCGCTGCAATCCGTTCTGCGCGGGTGGGTTTGACCCCGTTCCGCCGAAAAAAATTCCGAAATACCGCAGGGATCGGAGAGAAGAACCCGAAGCATCGGACAATGACACACCGTCTGTGAAAGACACGGACAAAAAATAACAAAGAGAGGAGTTTCCGTATTCCCATACGGAAGCCGTAAAGTTGCATGAGTTCACTTTGGGATATTATCAACGTACCCTTTGGCTTCGTAATCCGCTTCTGTAACAAAATCGTCGGCAACCAGTATATTCTGGCACTGCTGATCTTCGCCGTGATCCTCGAGCTCGTTTTGCTTCCCTTTGGCATCAAACAGCAAAAAAATTCCATTAAGCAGGCAAAGCTCCGTCCCAAGGAAATGGCGATCCGCAAGAAGTATGCAGGACGCGATGACCAACCGACCAAGCAAAAAATGACGATGGAGATTCAGGAGCTCTATCAGAAGGAAGGCTACAACCCGATGGGCGGTTGCCTGCCCCTTCTCATTCAGTTCCCGATCCTGATCGCACTCTATAACATCGTTATGAGCCCCCTACACTATATCTGTCAGCTCTCGACGACGACGATCCAGAACCTCGTCCCCGTTGTAAATTCTTACGGATATAGCTTCGACGCCGCAAGCGTCGGAACACGTAATATCGACCTGATGAGCGCTGTCAGACAAGTCCTCGGTCAGGACGCCGCCGCATTTTCTGGCGTGGAAGGCGCAGAACACCTCACGGTAGACGTGCTGCCGAACCTGACCGTCTTCGGCGGAGCAATCAACCTCGGCGATATTCCGAGCTTCAAGGCGTTCAACTGGCTCCTTCTGATCCCCGTACTCACCTTCGTGGTCTACTTCTTCAGTATGAAGCTGACCAGAAAGCTTTCCTATCAACCCACCACCGCCAACGATCCCGCCATGGGCTGCTCCAATAAAATGATGGATATCGTAATGCCGCTTTTCAGCGTCTATATCACTTTCATCGTTCCCGCAGCGATCGGCGTTTACTGGATCTTCAAGAGCATTCTCGGCGTTATCAAGCAGTGGATCCTCAAGAAAGCAATGCCGATTCCCGTATTTACCGAGGAAGATTATAAGGCGGCAGAAAAAGAACTGAACGTCCGCGCTGACAATAAGGCACCGAAAAATAAATCGGGCAAGGTCGTTCGTTCCCTGCACCATATCGATGACGAGGATTTCGAGGACACCGCAGAAAAGGCAAGAGCGCATAAGGCAGCGCTGGCGGCACAGGAAGCCAAAGAAGCGGAAGAAAAGAAGCCCGCGAAAAACGGTCTGATTCAGGGCGCTGTCATCAAGGAAGACGACAAGGAAGAGCGCAAATCCAAAAAAGAGAAAAAAGAAAAGACCGAAGAACCGTCCGAAGAAGTAAAGAACGAGGACAATCAAAATAAAGATACGACAGAGGAAGAAACGAAGTGAAAAAAGAAATTGTAATCAGCGCCAAGAGCGTTGAAGAAGCAATCGCACTCGCCGTCAAAGAGCTGGGTGCACCTTCCGCAGACAAAATCGAAGTTACTGTGCTCGAAGAAGCAAAGAAAGGATTTCTCGGAATCGGCTCGACCGATGCGAAGATCTCTGCCACCTATACCTGCGGTGGTGAAGCAAGAGCCATCGCTTTTGTGGAAAAACTGCTTGCCGATATGAATATTGAGGCGGAAATGACCGTCACCGAGGGTGAAAACGGTGAAACGAGAATCGCGATCAACGGAGAGGGTGCATCGATCCTCATCGGTCACCACGGCGACACGCTCGATTCGTTGCAGTACCTCGCTAACCTCGCCGCAAACAAAAGAATTGACGGTAAGAAAGAGGAATACACCAAGATCTCGATCGACGTCGAGGGCTACCGCGCAAAGCGCGAGGAAACGCTCCGTACGCTCGCAAGAAGAATGGCGGCAAAGGTTCAGAAGTATAAAAAGAGCGTGATGCTCGAGCCGATGAACCCCTACGAGAGAAGAATCATTCACTCGGAAATCCAGAACATCGAGGGTGTTTCCACCAACTCGATCGGTTCGGAAAACAACCGTAAGATCGTCATCTTCCTCGACGGAGATAACGACTAATATCAGCAAGGAAGAAGAGCCGCGGCTCTGCTACGGCTCTTCCCTACTTCATCACAATTTGTATTCACGGGTATGGCGGAATTGGCAGCTTCGAGGACGAGCGCGCCCGGTGGGCGAGTAAGCGAGTTTGAGAAGGCGCTAAAACAAGGAGAATTGCGATCGGCAGAGAGCAAGGCGACTATGTTTTGAGCCGTATCGCGGAGCTGATGATTCATCATAAATTTATATGCGGGTATGGCGGAATTGGCAGACGCGCAAGATTTAGGATCTTGTGTTAATTCGTGCAGGTTCAAGTCCTGTTACCCGTACCAACAAAAAGAGGGGGCAAATGCCCCCTCTTTTTGTTGGTATATGTAATCGGCTCGCAGAATCGCACCGCAAATTTCT
>JAZOSZ010000067.1:0-3888 GCA_045657365.1 Eubacteriales bacterium | reverse complement strand
AGAAAATGCAGACCTTCTTTCTTCTGCGTACGACGGGACGCTGAGGGCGTGCCGCGGTGTTTTCAGCTCTATCCATTGTTCTTATCCTCCTAAAAAATTTGTTCGGCGCGATCGTCAGAACGGCAGATCGTCGTCGGTGTTGAGCTCCTCAAAATTGGGTGCCTGTGCGGCGTTCGAGGAGAACGAGGGGGTCTGTGCATAGGCGTCGGGGACGTACGAACCGCCCTGCTGTGTGTTGCTCTCTGCACGAGAATCAACGAACATTGCGTCGTCAATCACGACCTCGGTTGCGTATCTCTTTTGTCCCTGAGAATCCTGCCAAGCTCTGGTCTGAATACTTCCGGTCACGCAAATTGCGGAACCCTTGCGGAAGAACTTCGTGATGAACTCAGCAGTCTGTCGCCAAGCAACGACGTTGATAAAATCGGTTTGCTGTTCGGCATTTTCGCCGTTTCTCGAAGAGAATCTTCGATTGATCGCGATGCTGAAATTGGTGACCGAAACGCCCGAAGGAGTTTGCTTGAGCTCGGGGTCTCCCGTCAGTCTACCTGCCAGCACGACCTTGTTCAAATTCAAATTCGACATTCGGAACCTCCAAAAAAGCGATTACTCTGCGTCAGCGGCAGGAGCAGCTTCTTCTTCAGCAGCAGCCTCAACGACGGGCTCAGCAGCCTTGGCAGCCTTCTTCTCGGCAGCGTCGTACTCGAGTCTGATGATCATCGAGCGCATAATCGTTTCATCGATGTTGAATACACGCTCCAGCTCTGCGGGGAATTCGGGCGCGCACTTGAACGTAGCGACCACGTAGTAGCCTTCGGGCATATCGTTGATCGGATATGCGAGACGGCGCTTGCCCCACTTTGCCACGTCAACGACCTCGGCGTGTGCCTCGACCATCGACAGAAACTTGTTCACGGTTGCGTCACAGGTTTCATCACCCTTCGTAACGTCAACGATGAACAGGCTCTCGTAAGAATTGATAACCTTTTCCATTGTTTACACCTCCCTATGGACTGAAGACCGCGCGCATCGAATAAAAATTTACGCGCAGTAAGGAGACGGGCAGATTCAGTTTTTGCCCGTACCGAGTCAATATTATACCATAGTTTTTTTCACTTGTCAAGTATTTTTTTAATTTTTTCTTCGATTGATTTTTTCCTTATATAAATATAGCGGGACACCATCGAAAATGAAAAACGTGCGTCGAACGCAGAAAGGCGCGGATCTTCACCAACCTTGTAGGGGCGTGCATTGCACGTCCGTTCCGATCGTTGTGTAAATTTCTTCGTTGTGGACAGTCGAGGACGCCTGTCCCTACAATCAAAAACAAACATTGTGCGTCGAGGTCTGCACAAAGGATACGGCGTCATAATCCACAATGTGATAATGTTTTCTTTTGGGTACCTTTTCTTTTCCAAAAGAAAAGGTACAAAAAAACCTTGCATTTTCTATCTATCCGCGATATAATAAAGACAATGAAAACAATAGGTGGTTTTTTATGAATATTTTAATTACAGGCGGAAGCCGCGGAATTGGGCGGGCGTGCGTCGAGCGATTCACACGCGACGGTCATACGGTGGCATTCCTTTATAAAACGAACGACGCGGCGGCAGAAGCACTGAGCGCCGCCACGGGCGCGACCGCTCTTCGCGTCGACGTCTCGGACGCCGACGCCGTCCGCGCGGCTGTTGCGGAAATTACGAAGAAAATCGGCGGGATCGACGTCCTCGTCAACAACGCGGGAATTGCCGAATTCAAGCTCTTTACCGAACTCTCGGACAGCGATTGGCAGAGAATGATCTCCACGAACCTTTCGGGCGCATTTTTCGTCACGCGCGAGGTCGCAAAAACGATGATCGCCAATCACAGTGGCCGCATCATTCAGATCGGCTCAATGTGGGGCAAGATCGGCGCGTCGTGCGAGGTTCACTACTCTGCCGCCAAGGCTGGACTTCGCGGAATGACGATGGCACTTGCCAAGGAGCTCGGACCTTCGGGCATTACCGTCAACTGCGTGGAGCCCGGCGTGATCGATACCGAAATGAACGCCGCCCTCGACGAAGACGCACGCCGGGCGCTTTGCGACGAAACACCGCTCTGCCGTCTCGGACACGCCGACGAGGTCGCCTCTCTCGTAGCGTTTCTTGCGTCGGGGGAAGCAGGCTTCATCACGGGACAGTGCATCGGCATCGACGGTGGGTTTGCCGTATGAGCCAAGTTCTGCCCAAAGAGTATTTTTTGCGTCCCGCCACCGAGCTTGCCCCCGACCTTTTAGGTAAACTTTTGTGTCGAAAAATAGAAGATAAGATCGTAAAGCTCCGCATCGTTGAAACCGAGTGCTATTTTGGGGAAGAAGACACCGCGTGCCACGCACACAAAGGAAGAACCGAGCGAACCGACATAATGTATCACGCGGGCGGAAACGCCTACGTCTATCTCTGCTACGGCATTCATTCTCTGCTGAATATTACAACAGGAGAAGAGGGACACCCCGAAGCCGTTCTGGTTCGCGGCGTCGAAGATTCCATCGGTCCGGGGCGTCTGACCAAACGACTTTCGATCGACCGCTCGCTCAACAAGCTTCCTCTGATTCCCGAAAGCGGACTTTGGCTCGAAGATGACGGCGCGCGCCCCGAATTTGTCACTGCGCCTCGCGTGGGCATCGATTACGCCGAGGAAAAAGACCGCAACCGTTTGTGGCGTTTTATTGCACAATCATAATTCAATCATCAAGGAAGACAAGGATTTTTGTCTTCCTTTTTGTGTTGGAATATGATATGTATTATTTCTATCGCCGCACAAATAATATTTTCCCCACAAACCCGTAGGGGCTGGCGCCCACGACAGCCCGCAACGAAGATATTTACACAACGCTTGGAACGGACGACCAATGGTCGCCCCTACGGGTTTGAGAGAAAACCGCCATTCTTGCGCTCAGGGCAGAAAGGTGCGGATTGATAGCAAGGCTCGCCCTTTGGGAGAGCTGTCGCGGAGCGACTGAGAGGGCATTTTCAAAAACAACCCTCTCCGTCACCTGACGGTGCCACCCGCGGACGCGCCGTCCCCTTTGTCTGCTTCGCAGACATTTCCCCACACTGTGGGGAATCACCCGGAGTGAGAGGCTTGGCTTTTGCAAACATCGTGCGTCGAGGGTAGAAAGGCGCGAAATCCCACATACCCCTGTAGGGGCGTTCATTGAACGTCCGCAAGGAAGATATTTACACAAAGATCAAATCGGGGCGTCGAGGACGTCGCCCCCTACAAGCTTGAAATTGATCCGCGCCTTTCTGCGTTCGACGCACGAACAACATTTTCCCGAAATCCCCTTGACTTTTCTCTATCTTTCGTGTATAATAATATGTTGTTTATAATTTTATTCTATTTTCATTATATTTTTATTTTATAGGAGCAAGCTATGATCCAACTGACTTCCCACGGCGTGTATCTCGTGGACGGCAAACCCGTCGCAAGCGCGCCGATCTCGCCCGATGAGGCAAGAAAAAATACGATCGCTTCTTCGATTCTCCGCGCCCACAACGTCGGAGAAGACGACAAAGCTCTCAATATCCGCTTCGACGCGCTCGTGTCGCACGATATTACCTACGTCGGCATCATTCAAACGGCGCGCGCCAGCGGTCTGAAGGAATTCCCCATTCCCTACGCGATGACCAACTGCCACAACTCGCTCTGCGCGGTCGGCGGTACGATCAACGAGGACGACCACGTTTTCGGTCTGTCTGCCGCTAAGAAATACGGCGGTAGCTACGTCCCCGCCATCCAGAGTGTCATCCACTCCTACGCCCGCGAGGAGCTCGCAGGCTGTGGAAAAATGATTCTCGGTTCGGACTCGCACACCCGTTACGGCGCACTCGGTACGATGGGCGTCGG
>JAZOSZ010000066.1:0-3069 GCA_045657365.1 Eubacteriales bacterium | reverse complement strand
TGCCTACGCACGGCAGTTTGGCTTTGGCGAGGGATCGTTTGCGCCGATCTGCGACTTTGAGCTTCTTTCGGGCGCCGTGAAAATTGCCAAGGAACGCGGACTTTCCTACCACGTCGGAAATCTTTTTTCCTCGGATACCTTTTATTCGGCAGACGCGGACGAGGCGGCACGCTATGCCAAGCTCGGCGCACTTGCTGTCGAAATGGAAGCGGCAGCCCTTTATCTGAACGCCGCGGCGGCAGGCAAACGCGCCCTTGCCGTGTGTACCGTGTCGGATTCTCTCGTGACGGGAGAAGCTACCACGGCAGAGGAAAGACAGAACACCTTCTGTGAGATGATCGAGCTGTCTCTCGCTCTGGCAAAGAAATTTTCGTAAGGAGCGCGCAATGAGCAAAGCCAAAAAACTTTGGAAAAAGAAAGAAGAGCGCCGCCGTACGCTCCTTTATATCAAAGCAATTTTGCCTACGCTGACCGTCCTTTTTCTTCTGGTCGCGATGGCAATTCCGTGCTTGACTTATACCGTCAAGGGAACGGGAACGCTCGAGCCGATCTCGGAGTGGACGCTTCTCTCCAACACTTGGGAAACCTCGCGCCTCACCCTGTTCGGTACGGGAGACGCTTCCGAGCAGGAGCTCGGATTTTCCCGTGCGTGCTTCCTCACGGTGCTGATTTCGGCAATTCTTGCGATCCTTTCGGTCGGACTTTCGGTCTGGTCGAGCGTCGGTGCCGTGCGTTACTTACAACACCCCGAAAAAGAGACGAAGGAACGGGCAATTTATCGCACCTTCTTTAACCGTCCCTTGCTCTTTTTCTATCAGCTCTTGCTCCTGCCCTTGCTGTCGTTTCCGAGAATCATCGTGTCGTTTTACGACAATATGATGTTTTATCCTACCACCCTGAAGCTCAGCTTCCCCGAACCGCTGATGATCGGCGTCGGATTGCTCGTGCTCTGGATCGCCTTTACGGTGGGAATGAGAAAATGGGAACGCACCATGGAACTTGATCCCTTTGCCGATCCTCACCGTCCGAAGGAAGAGGACGAAGAAGAGAGCGCCTACGAGCCGAAATTTTTGAACGAAGAAGAAAAGAAACTTTACGAAATGCAAGAAAAGTCCCGCGAAGAACAGCTGGAGCGTATCCGCCGAATGTTCTCGCATCAAGAAGACGAAAAAGACGAAGAAAATCAAGGAAAGAACGAATGATCAATGAAGGAATGTCCGCGAGATATCTTGCGGTAAAAAGAAAACTTTTCGACCGCGCCCACGCGTCGCTCAACGCGCCGCAAAGAGAAGCGGTCTTTACCACCGAGGGCTCGCTCCTCGTCCTTGCGGGGGCGGGAAGCGGAAAAACGACGGTGCTCGTCCACCGAATCGTTTTCCTGCTTCGCTACGGAAACGCATATTTTTCCGAGTACGTGCCGTACGACCTCACCGAAGCGCATCTTCGCTCGCTCGAAGAGGCGGCAGAAACACTGTCCCCCGCGGAGATCGAGCCGATGCTTTCGGAATTCTGCTCCTCCCCCTGCCCACCGTGGCAGGCACTTGCCATTACCTTTACGAATAAGGCGGCAAATGAAATCAAATCGCGCCTTCGCCGCGCCATTCCCGATGAGAATGCCGCCGACGCGATCTGGGCGGGGACATTCCACTCGGTCTGCGTGCGGATTCTTCGCGCGTACGGCGACCGTCTGGGGTACGAGAAAGGCTTTACGATTTACGACGCTACCGACGCCAAAAATGCGCTCTCGGAAACGATCAAATCGCTCAATATCGACGAAAAAGAACTGCCCGTCAAATCGGTGATGACGGCAATCAGCCGTGCGAAGGATAACCTGATGACGCCCGAGGAATACGCCAAGGAATTTGCGATGAGGGATTTCCGTCAGAAGCGCATCGCGCAGGTGTATGCGGCATATCAGGCGCGTCTGCGCAGCTCGAATGCAATGGACTTCGACGACCTCATTATGCAGACCGTGCTCCTTCTCGAGCAGGACGGCGAGGTCAGAGAAACCTATCAGAGAAAATTCCGCTACGTCTCGGTCGACGAGTTTCAGGATACCAATATCGCACAGCTAAAGCTCACCGCGCTTTTGTCGGGACTGCATAAAAATATTATGGTGGTCGGCGACGACGATCAAAGTATTTATAAGTTCCGCGGCGCCGTGATCGAAAATATTCTGAAATTCGATCAGAAATTCAAGAATACCAAAACGATCCGCCTCGAGCAGAACTACCGTTCGACCGCCGTGATTCTCGATGCTGCCAACGGTGTCATTGAGCAGAATCGGGGGCGCAAGGGAAAAACGCTCTGGACAAGCCGCAAGGGGGGAGAGAAGATCACCCTGCGCGTTTGTCCCGATCAGAACGAAGAGGCAAGATACCTTGTGAGCGAAATGCAACGCCTGATTTCCGAAGGAAAGTATACCTACCGCGATTTTGCCGTGCTCTACCGTACCAACGCGCAGTCGCAGGTCATCGAGCGTACCTTTGCCAAGAGCGCCGTTCCCTACCGAATGCTCGGCGGACTTCGCTTCAACGACCGCAAGGAGATCCGCGATATCGTCGCATACTTACAGTTTATCGTCAATCCGTCCGATAAGGAACGCTTGCGCCGTATCATCAACGAGCCAAAGCGTAAGATCGGCGCGGCAACCGTCGCAGGCGTCGAAACGATCGCCGCAGAGCAGGGAAGCTCGGTCTATGACGTGATGCTACGCGCGAACGAGTATCCCGCGCTTTCTCGCTCGGCGCAAAGGCTTTACGACTTTGCCAAAATGATCGCCGTGCTTCGCCACCGACTCACCGAGGCAGAGAGCCTTTCGGAGTTCGTTCGCGAGGTGCTCGACAAGACGGGCTACCGTCAGATGATCGTCGACGGGGGCGAGGAAGAAAAGGAACGTCTGGAGAACCTTGACGAATTTATTTCGGGCGTCATGGAATACGAAAAGAACGCCGATGAGCCGACCCTCGTGGGATTCCTCGAGGAAAACGCGCTCGTATCCGAGATCGATAAATACGACGAGGACGCCGATGCCGCCGTAATGATGACGATTCACTCGGCAAAGGGACT
>JAZOSZ010000065.1:0-3303 GCA_045657365.1 Eubacteriales bacterium | reverse complement strand
CTCGCTCGTGGGACTCACGAAAGCCGAATGGGCAGAGCGCTTTTCCAAGCATTGGCACGATTGGCAGGAAGATTACCCCCATTTCCGTGCGCCCGACGGAGAGTCGATCCCCGAGCTGTACGAACGCTCGGTCGCGACGATTTCACGAATTGCCGCCGAGTGTGACGGCGAATGCGTTGCGATCTTCGCTCACGCGGGTGTGATGCGTTCGTTTGAGGCGTACGCGCGCGGATTTTCGTGTGACGAAATCGAATCTGTGCCGATGGGCAAGAACGCGTCAATCAGTCTTTACACCTACGAGGACGGAGTCTTCCAAACGGTTGCCTACGACATTGTCGAGCATCTCGACGGAAGTATGACGGGTGTGACGTTTGGTCTGTAAAGCACGCACTTGATCAAAGCCTCTCACTTCGGGAGAGGTGGCTGAGCGTAGCGAAGTCGGAGAGGGCACCCTCTCACCCGCTTCGCGGGAGCTCTCCCAAAGGGCGAGCCTAAAACATTCCTCATTCTGTTAAGATATCGAAAGAAAGGTTCCATAAACAATGACCAGGCTAATTCTCGTCCGTCACGGACAGAGCCTTGCGAATGCGGGGCTGATCTTTGCCGGACACTCCGATTTTGATTTATCCGAGCTGGGACACAAGCAAGCGTCCCTGCTCGCCGATTATCTTGTGGAACGGGAAACGATCACGGCGATCTACTCGTCCGATCTCAGCCGCGCCTACCACACTGCCACGCCGACCGCCGAGCGTCTTTCGCTTCCCATAACGAAAGATCAAGCGCTCCGCGAGATCTATGCGGGCGAGTGGGACGGCCGCACCTTCTCCGACATTGAGCAGAACTTTGCCGACGATTTCCGCGTCTGGCGCGAGGATTTTTCTTCTGCCCGTCCGACGGGCGGCGAATCGGTGCCCGAGGTCTATCGGCGCGTCGTTCCCTGTCTTCTGGCACTGGCAGGCGCACACGACGGAAAAACGATTCTCGTGACGACGCACGCCACCGTCGTTCGCGCCCTGCACGCCTATGCGAACGGCTTTAACGACAACGAGATGGGCAAGGTGCGGTTCTGCGGAAATGCGGCAATGAATCTTTACGAAATCGAAGGTAACGCCGTGCGCGAGCTTGCCTACGACGTAGATTCTCACCTGGGCAATCTTGCCACCGAAGTACCGAAAAAATTGAACGTTTAGTGCACAACACCAAAGCCTCGCCCGTTGGGAGAGGTGGCTGAGCGCAGCGAAGACGGAGAGGGGTCTTTGAGAAAACGCCCTCTCAGTCGCTTCGCGACAGCTCCCCCAAAGTGGGAGCCTATGATATAAAATCTATCCAAAAGGACAAAATTATGATCTTACACGAACATTTTGATATTAACAGTGAGGGACACTTGACGGTCGGCGGTCTTGACACCGTCGAGCTTGCCCGCGAATTTGGCACTCCCGCCTATATTATGGACGAGAACGCCATTCGCAAGGTCTGCCGTACCTACCGCGAAGCCGCGATCGCAGCCTTTGGTGCCGACGCGCTTCCCCTCTACGCGTCCAAAGCATTTTCCTGCCGCGAGGTCTATCGCATCGCCGCCGAGGAAGGACTTGGCGTGGACTGCGTTTCGGGCGGTGAGCTGTATACCGCGCTTTCGGCGGGGTTCCCTGCCTCGCGCATTTATTTCCACGGCAACAACAAAACCGACCGCGACATCTGTGACGCGATGGACGCGGGAGTGGGTACCTTCGTCGTGGACAACGCCGACGAGCTTCGTGCGCTTTCGCAAGAAGCCTGCCGCCACGGTGTGACGCAAAGAATCCTTCTTCGCATTTCCCCCGGCATCGATCCGCACACGCATCGCGCCATTATGACGGGCAGTGTGGACTCGAAGTTCGGCTCTGCGATTGAAACGGGTCAGGCAATGGCAATCGTTCGTGAGGCACTTGCCACGGACGGCGTCGAGCTTGTGGGGCTGCACTGCCATATCGGCTCGCAGATTTTCGATATCGAGCCCTTCTCGGACGCGGCTGACATTATGATCCGCTTCTTTGCCGAGGTGCAAAAGGAATGCGGCGTGACCCTCTCCGAGCTGAATCTCGGGGGCGGACTTGGCGTTCGCTACACCGAATACGACCGCGAGATCGACTACGCCGACGCGATTGCCAAGATCGGCAAGGTCGTCGTTGGCTTCTGTGAGAAGAACGGCATTGCCACGCCGCGCGTGATTCTCGAACCCGGTCGCTCACTCGTTGCGGCGTCGGGTCTGACACTCTACACGGTCGGCTCGGTCAAGGAAATTCCCGGCTTTAAAAATTACATTTCGGTCGATGGCGGTATGCCCGACAATCCCCGCTACGCCCTCTACGGCTCGCAGTCCACCGCTCTCATCGCCAACCGTGCCACCGAGCCGCGCGAATACCGTGCAACCCTCGCGGGACGCTGTTGCGAATCGGGCGACCTCTTGGGCGAAAATATGGAGATCCAGCGCGCCGAGCGCGGCGATATTCTTGCCGTTCTCGTAACGGGTGCCTACAATTTCTCTATGGCGTCCAACTACACCCGTCTGCCCCGTCCCCCCGTCATCTTCGTCAAGGACGGCACCGCCCGCGTCGTCGTCCGCAGAGAAACTTATGAGGATTTGATAGAAAGAGATCTGTAAAGGGACGCGTGTTACTTTTCTTTCGGGAAAGAAAAGTAACCAAAAGAAAGCAACACAAAAATAATTTTTTGTGTCGCCGTATTGTCTGTGCAGATTTCGGCTTTCTGAGGAACAAAACCCTTGGACCCTACGTCCCAAGGGTTTTGGGACGCGATTTTTATTATAATATGTTCGCACAAATCTGTAGGGACAGGCGTCCTCGACTGTCCATTCCGATTCCATAACTATCTATTCGGAGAACCATTATGTTAATGAACCTTCTTGGTGGCGGAGATATCCGCTCCTGGCTGATACAAATTTTACTTTCTCTGCCGATCGTTCTGATCGCGCTCTGCGTCCACGAAACGGCGCACGGCTTCGTTGCCTGGAAGCTGGGCGATCCGACGGCAAGAAATCTCGGCAGGTTGACTCTCAACCCCGCAAAGCATCTCGATCCCATCGGTTTTATTTGTATGCTTCTTTTCGGATTCGGTTGGGCAAAACCCGTGCAGGTTAATATGCGCTCCTTTAAAAATCCAAAAGTAGGTATGGCAATTGTCGCAATCGCAGGACCTATATCAAACCTTATTGTAGCTTTAATATGCATGATTGCTATGTACAGTCTTATGCTTATTCCGCTGACCGGTCTTGCGGCATTGGAAATTTTAAACTACGTTGTTTTC
>JAZOSZ010000064.1:0-2228 GCA_045657365.1 Eubacteriales bacterium | reverse complement strand
GTTGGGAACCTTGGAAAGCAGAAAAACGCCACCCGTTACCGCCATAATGACGTAAAGAATGTTACCGATGTTACCGATGATGGGGCCGAGCGTATTGGCAAAGGCGTGTGCCTTGGACGCCTCGGCGAAGAGCGCCTCGTTCACCTCGTCGAAGTCGCGGACCGACTGCTCCTCGTGGTTGAAGACTTTGATGACCTTCTGCCCGTTCATCATTTCCTGAATGAAGCCCTCTGCCTTGCCGATCGCCTTTTGCTGGCGAATGAAATATTTTGCCGAGCCGCCCGCGATCTTTTTGGAAACAAGCAACATAACAACAACGCCGCCGAGCAGTACAAGCGTCATCCAGATGCTGAAATACAGCATCACGAAGAAGATCGATACCAGCACCACCACACACTGTAAAAGGGCGGGCAGCGCCTGCGAGATCAGCTCGCGCAGGGTGTCGATGTCGTTGGTGTAATGCGACATGATATCGCCGTGCTTGTGGGTGTCGAAAAAGCGGATCGGCAAGCTTTGCATCTTGTCAAACGCCGCGCGGCGGAGCTTATCAAGAAAGCCCTGCGTGATCACTGCCATCAGTTGCATCTGCACGACAATGGCAAGCAGCGAGATCACGTAAAAGGTCGCAAGCAAAAGGACCTTGGGGACGATCACCTTCGATGCCTCTGCCCAGCCGACGTTGCCTGCAACGGCGGCTTCGATCTCGGCGATGACCTGCTGCATAAAGATAGGAGGCAGCGCCGCGGCGACCGCCGACAAAAGAATACAGAAAACGGTGACGGGCATCAGCACGGGGTAGAAGGAAAACAGCATTTTGAGTGCGCGCCCCAGCACCTTTGGGCTTGCCTTTGGACGCTTTGGCAGTTGCGGCTTACTCATTCTGATCGCCTCCCTTCGTTTGCTGATCGTGGATCTCACGATAGATCTCACACGAGGAAAGCAGCTCATCGTGCTTGCCCGTAGCGACGATCGCGCCGTTTTCCATCACAAGGATCAGGTCGGCGTCCTCGACCGAGGCGACGCGCTGGGCGATGATGATCTTTGTCGTTTCGGGGATATAGGACTTGAAGCCCTGACGGATCAGCGCGTCGGTCTTGGTATCGACAGCACTCGTCGAGTCGTCGAGAATCAAAATTTTCGGCTTTTTCAAGAGCGCACGGGCAATACAAAGACGCTGCTTCTGTCCCCCCGATACGTTCGTACCGCCCTGCTCGATGTGCGTATCGTATCCGTCGGGCAGACGCGAAATAAATTCATCTGCCTGCGCAAGCTTGCAGATACGAACCATTTCTTCGTCGCTCGCATTGGGATCCCCCCAACGGAGATTATCTTTGATCGAGCCTGCAAAGAGCAAGTTCTTCTGAAGCACCACCGAAACCTCGTTTCGGAGCACCTCAAGATCGTATTCGCGAACGTCTACGCCCCCCACAAGCACTGACCCCTCGGTGACGTCGTAAAGACGCGAAATGAGCTGAATCAGCGAGGTCTTTCCCGAACCCGTTGAGCCGAGAATTCCCACCGTTTCTCCCGAAGCAATGTACAAATTCACGTCCGAAAGCGACGCTCTCTCTGCCTTTTCGGAATAGCGGAAGCTGACGTTTTTGAACATAATACTGCCGTCGGTCACCTTCTCTACGGGGTCCTCGGGCGAGGTGATTGCGCTCTGCTCGTTGAGTACCTCGGCAATACGAGCCGCGCTCGCCGCTGAAATTACGATCATAACGATGATAAAGGACATCATCATCAGACTCATCAGAATTTGCGCGCCGTAGGTCAAAAGCGCCGAAATTTCGGGAATCGCAAGCTCGGTTCCCTGGGAATTTACGACAAGTCGCGTTCCGAAGAAGCAAACGATCAGCATAATCGCGTTAAAACAGAATTGCATCAAAGGATTGTTGAGCGCCAGAATTTTTTCTGCGCGGGTAAAATCCTTCGTCACCTCATCCGAAGCGGCGGCGAATTTTTCCTTCTCGTGATTTTCACGAACGTATGCCTTGACCACGCGGATTCCGTGCACGTTTTCCTGCACCGATTCGTTCAGACGGTCGTACTTTTTAAAGACCGACTTGAAGATCGGATGTGCGCTCCGAACGATAAAGAAAAGTCCAATTGCCAAAAAAGGCACGATAATCGCAAAAGCAAGTGACATTTTGGGACTGATCGCCACCGCCATCGTCAGCGCTACCGCGATCATCAAAGGCCCGCGCACCGCCGTGCGAATAATCATC
>JAZOSZ010000063.1:0-3995 GCA_045657365.1 Eubacteriales bacterium | reverse complement strand
CCAGCTGAGCTATACCCCTGTGTCATTTGACCGTATTATTATATCACATCTTTTTTCGTTTTGCAATACTTTTTTGAAATTTCTTTGATATTTTTTTAGGGACTTCCGAAGAAGCCCCTTTTTTCTGTTGTTTCTTGTTTTTCGTTATTTCGTTCCCGTACTTCCAAAGCCGCCTGCGCCCCGTACGGTATCGTTTAGTTCTTCCACGACGGTGAACTCTGCCGCGTAGTAGGGAGCAAACACGATCTGTGCGATTCTCTCACCGTCAGCAACCGTTTGCTCTTGCGTTCCGTGATTATGGAGTGCTACCATAATTTCTCCCCGATAATCGCTGTCAATGACCCCCACCTTGTTCGCGGGTGCCAGACCTTTTTTCGAAGCAAGTCCGCTTCTCGCATAGATGAGTCCGACAAGACCTTCGGGAATTTCCATCGCAATTCCCGTATGAATCAGCTTGGTTTCATTGGGGGCAATCGTTATCTCTCCCGCCTCGCAAGCATAGAGGTCGGCGCCTGCCGCCGCGCTCGAGCCGTAGGTCGGTACTTTGGCGGTTTCATTGAGTTTCTTAATGTTCATTGCAAAGCTCATAACGTAATATCTCCTTTATTTTCCCACGCAGAATTTTGAAAAAATTTCTCCGACGATTTCCTCGCCGAGCTGACGTCCGTCGAGTTCTCCGAGCGAGGTAAGCGCCTGTTCGATTCCGACGCAACAGAGGTCGAGCGGGGTATTGGCTTCGAGGTCGCAAAGTGCCGCTTCGAGTGCTTCTTCGGCTTGTTTGAGGGCTGCGTACTGTCTTGCCCCAGTGACGACGGCGTCACTTTCGACATTGATTTCTCCGTCGATGAAGAGTTCGTCGACGAGTTTGGCGAGTTTGTCAAATCCTTCTCCGCCTTTTGCCGATACGGCAACGGTGTGGGGAAACGCGTTTTGGATTGGTGTGGTATCGCAGTCCTTGGCAAGATCGGCTTTATTCAAGAGGGCGATGCGGGGAAGTCCTGTTTCGCTGACCTCACGACAGAGTGCGAGGTCCTCGCTCGAGAGGGGGCGCGAGGTATCGAAGACGGCGAGAATGAGTCCCGCGTTCGCCATTTCCTCTTTCGTTCTCTCAATTCCGATATGTTCCACCCGATCGTCGGTTTCACGCAGTCCTGCCGTATCGCAAAGTCGGAGCATCGTTTTTCCCATTGTGGCATTTTCGCGCAGGACGTCTCGGGTGGTACCTTCGACGTCGGTGACGATGGCGGCGTCGTATCCGAGAATTCGGTTATAGACCGAGCTTTTTCCCGCATTGGTTCGTCCGCAGATGACGGTAGGGATTCCCTCGTTAATGGCTTGTCCCGTCTGATAGGTGCTTGCGAGGCGAGCGATCTTTCCGCGCACGGTTTCGACCGCTCCGATCATTTCCTCGCGGCTCATTTCCGCAAGATCCTCGTCGGGAAAGTCGATTGCGGCAAAAACCGAGGTCATCACTTCACGAAGCTCAAGATAGAGGTCTTCGATTTTCTTGGCAAGATGACCGCGAAGACCGCCTCTTGCGAGTCGCATCTGCGTATGCGTCCGGGCGTCGAGAAGATTTCCGAGAGCTTCTGCCTCGGAGAGCTTCATTTTTCCCGAAATATAGGCTCGTCTGGTGAATTCTCCCGCTTCCGCCATACGCGCTCCCGCAAGCAGTGCGGCTTCGAGCACGGCGCGTGTGACGAGAATTCCGCCGTGGCAAGTGATCTCTACGGTATCTTCTCCCGTAAAGGAGTGAGGCGCTTTGAAAAAGACCGCCATTCCGTCGTCGAGGTCGCTCCCATTGGGTTGGTGAATTTCTCCGTAGGAAAGCTTTCCGCAGGGAATCTCTCCCAAGGATTTTTTTGATGCGGGGGTGAAGATTGTTTCGCCGATGGACAGCGCGTCTTCTCCGCTGATGCGGATCATTGCGACGCCGCCTTTTCCCGCAGGGGTACTGACGGCGGCAATGGTATCGAGAAGTTTCATAATATCTCCTTGCATAAAAGAGGAATGGGTGCCGTAAGCACGGCACCCGTTCGTCTTGCTTTGGCTTACGCCTCAATTGCCTCTGCTTCAGCGTCAGCTTCTGCGTCGTCGATGATCAGATCGCAATCTTCGCATTCGTCGAGCAGGTCGTCGCAATCGTAAACGAGATCCTCGGAATACTTCTTGATCAGCTTGTAAACAACGAAAGCAATCGCGCTTGCTACTGCAACGGCAGCAACGCTGATGGCAACGATTTTGCCATAGTTGGTCTTCTTCTTAAAGAACATTGTAAAATCCTCCTTTATCATTTGATCAAATGATTGATTACTTATAGTATATCATATTTTTTGAAAAATGCAAGATGATTCCGAACTTTTTTTAAAAAAAATTTACTTTTTGAAGTAGTTGCTTTTTTATTGGAACTATGATATAATAAAAAACAGAAAGAACATAAGAAAGGAGAGAACGATGCGATTCTTAGACAAGACGGTATTGACGGAAAAAATCACAGAAGCGCTTTCTTCGGTGCTTCCCGTGACAGGCATCGTGCTGCTGTTGTTGATTACGATTGTTCCCGTTTCTGCCGCGATGCTTCTTTCTTTTTTGATCGGAGCGGTACTTCTGATTGTCGGAATGGGGCTATTTAATCTGGGTGCCGAAACGGCGATGACGCCGATGGGTTCATACGTTGGTTCAAAAATGACGGCGTCCCGAAAGCTTTGGGTGGTCATTTTCGTGTCCTTTTTTGTCGGCTTGATGATTACGGTCTCCGAGCCTGATCTTCAGGTGCTTGCCACGCAGTTGCCGGACATTCCCAATATGGTGTTGATTCTGACCGTAGGCGTCGGCGTGGGACTTTTCCTCGTGCTGGCGATGCTTCGCGTTCTTTTCCGTATTCGCCTGAAATATTTATTGCTCTTTTTTTATGCGATCGTGTTCGCCTTGGTGGCATTTGTTCCCGCGGGTTTCCGTGCCGTTTCGTTTGATTCGGGCGGAGTAACGACGGGACCGATGACCGTTCCCTTTATTATGGCACTCGGCGTCGGTGTTGCATCGATCTCTTCCTCGGACGGAGAAGGGGACGACAACTTCGGTATGGTGTCGCTTTGCTCGGTCGGACCGATTCTCGCGGTGATGATTCTTGGACTTATTTACAACGTAGAAGGTCAGGCAACGCCCGAATATCCTTCGATTACGGTCGATGCCTCACGGGATATTTTCGGACTTTTCTTCAAAGAAATTCCGCACTATATGCTCGAGATGTTTATTGCTCTGGGACCGATCGTTGTCTTCTATCTGCTCTTCCGTTTGCTGACGGGGGGACGCGGACAGGACGGTTTCGGAAAGACGATGGTGGGTGTTGGCTATACTTACGTCGGACTCGTTCTTTTTCTGACGGGGGTGAACGTCGGCTTTATGCCGCTTGGAAATCACCTCGGAACCGAGCTCGGAGCGTCTGAGTTCCGTTGGGTGATCGTTCCTCTCGGAATGCTGATCGGTTATTTTATCGTATCTGCCGAGCCTGCGGTACACGTTCTGACGAAGCAGGTAGAGGAAGTGACGGCGGGAACGATTCCGGGGAAGGTTCTCAAAAACGCGCTTTCGATCGGTGTTGCCGTTTCGGTTGGCATTGCGATGCTTCGCGTGCTGACGGGAATTTCAATTCTTTGGATTGTAGTTCCGGGATACGCGATTGCCTTGGCGCTTTCCTTCTTTGTTCCCGATATTTTCACCTCGATTGCCTTTGACTCGGGTGGCGTTGCGTCGGGACCGATGACGGCAACCTTTTTGCTTCCGTTTGCGATGGGAGCAAGTGCGGCGGTCGGCGGTACGGCGGGAGATGCCTTTGGTGTGATTGCGCTGGTTGCGATGACGCCTCTGATTGCGATTCAGATTCTGGGACTTGTATACCGTGTTCGTTCGGCAAAGCAAGATCCAATCGAAGCACCGGCGGAAGAAGAAATTTTGGAAGAAGCAGTGATTAAGGCGGTCGAAGAGTCCGAGGAGGT
>JAZOSZ010000062.1:0-15494 GCA_045657365.1 Eubacteriales bacterium | reverse complement strand
CTCGATCATCAAGGCAGACCCCGCACGCAGATACGTGGTTCCCTCGGCGCCCGGAAAGCGTTTTAAGGACGACACAAAGGTGACCGATATGCTGTATTCGTGTTACGAGAAGATTCGTAACCACGAAAATATCGATGAGCTCTATGAGCAGATCAAGGCGCGTTATAACGGCATTATCGCCGACCTCGGAATGAATTTCGACATCAGCGGAGAGCTTGAATACGTCAAAAACGCAATGATGCACCGTTCAGGACGCGATTTTGCCGCGTCGCGCGGAGAATACCTCAACGGACTCATTCTCTCAAAGTACCTTGGTTATTCCTTTATTGACGCGGAAAACGTCATTTTCTTCAAGTAAAACGGAACCTTTGACGAGGAGAAGACCAACCGCGTGCTTGCCGAAGAGCTGATGCAGCACAAGAACGCCGTCATTCCCGGCTTTTACGGCGTGATGCCCAACGGAACGATCAAGACCTTCTCGCGCGGCGGTTCGGACATTACGGGTTCGATCGTAGCGCGTGCCGCGCAGGCAGACCTTTACGAGAACTGGACCGACGTTTCGGGATTTATGATGGCAGA
This sequence comes from Eubacteriales bacterium, assembly GCA_045657365.1. GTDB lineage: Bacteria > Bacillota > Clostridia > Oscillospirales > CAG-272 > HGM12713. The sequence goes on along the minus strand of JAZOSZ010000062.1, from coordinate 14,915 downwards.
CCCCAGAATCATCGACGATCCCTGCGCGATTCAGACGATCACCTACCGTGAGCTTCGCGAGCTTTCCTATATGGGGGCAACCGTGCTTCACGAGGACGCAATTTTCCCCGTTCGCTATGCAGGAATTCCGATCAATATCCGCAATACCAACGAGCCGACGGCGCAGGGTACGATGATCGTAGCCGAAACGCCCGATTACGATACCGACCGTGTGATCACGGGAATTGCCGGTAAGAAGGGCTTCTCGGTTATCACGATTGAAAAGGATATGATGAACTCCGAAATCGGCTTCGGACGAAAGGTGCTTGAGGTTCTTGAGGAAAACGAGATTTCCTTCGAGCATCTGCCCTCGGGTGTTGACAATATGAGTATCGTCGTCTCTACGACCTGCCTCGACGGCAGACGCGAGAAGATTCTCGGTGCGATCAACCGTATGGTTCGCCCCGATCACATTTCGATCGAGGACGGTCTGGCGCTCGTTGCCGTCGTCGGACGCGCAATGGTCAAGGCAAAGGGAACGGCGGCAAGAGTCTTCGATTCGATTTCGAATGCCGACGTCAACATTCGTCTGATCGACCAAGGATCGAGTGAAATTTCGATCATCGTCGGTGTCGAGGAAAAGGATTTCAACACCGCGCTTGCCGCGATCTATCGTGAGTTTGTAAAGTGAAAATAAAAAAGATCCGCCCGTGGAAGTTTCCACGGGCGGTATGTTTTATTTGTATTGATTAAAGCCGAGGTCGGCAATCGTGAGGTTGCTTTCGTTGAGTGTAAAGAGGGGAACGAGCTTGGCTTTGATCAGTCCGTCCAGAAGATCTGCGGCGATCGAAACGTACTCGGGAATTTCTTCCGTGGAAAACGGATCGCCATTGACATGTCCAACGTTGTCGGTGACGGTCAGAGAGGATGCTCCCGTAAATTCTGCGGCGGGAACCGTGCCAACCAACTTGCTGACGAAGTAGCGGTGGCTCTCTTCTACATAGATATTGCGAGTGAAGCTCCACTCATAGACGCCACTCAGAATGGTTTCTTGCGTCAGAGTGATCGTGATTCCGTACCAATCGGTTTCACTGTTCGGAATATCGACCGCAATCGTCGCAAAAATGCTTGTGACGTCGGGGGAATAGGTGCTTCCGCTTTCAGTTTCCACCGAAAATCCTTCCGTGAACGTGCCTTTTTGGGTGTCGTAGATGATGCTTCTGATCTCTTGAAGAAGCGTCTTTTCGCAAACCTTGCAAACGCCGTTCTCAAAAGTGTGCGCGTTCAGCGGCTCACCGTCGGTAGCCCCGCAGGCACAGGTCTTGGGAACCTTGCAGGTCGCGTCGGCAAAGGTGTGGGTGTGTTGGGTATCTTCGGGTTCTGTGTCGATCGTCTCTCTGTCGGAAGAAGAATCGCAGGCAACCATCGAAATGCTAAAACAGAGAAGCAGAATTGCCAACAAAAGGGATACAATTCTTTTCATAAAAAATCCTCTTTTTTTATTTTTTCCTTCCTCAGCCGAATTCGGCTGAGGAAGGTTTTTGCTATTTTATTTATCCTTGATTGCGTCTACGGGCTTGCGCTTTGCAATATTGTAGACGGGCAGGAAGCTTGCGACGAGCGCTACCGCGATACTGATGAGAAGCATCAGGGCAACTTGTCGTACGCCAAAGGTCAGGAGCGTGATGTTGATGCCCTGAGAATGCATATATGTATTGGCAAGGGTAATGGCGGCAATGACCGCGGAAATCGAGAGAACGAAGTTGATCAACGCGATGATGAGCGCCTCGCTGAAGAAGATCTTGAAGACGTCGGAGGACTTCGCACCAACGGCACGGAGAATACCGATCTCGCGCTTCTTGTAGGAGATCGAGGTTGAGATGAAATTCATCAGAAGCAGTGCCGAGAAGACCGCAAAGCCGATACCGACGTAGAGGAAGATGATCGAACCCATTTCGATAAACTCGTTGAAGCTGCCAAGCGTCGTCATCACCGAATTCTGAAGCGAGAAGTTAAGGTCGTTTTCTTCGTTATAGGTCATATCGACCAGCTTGCGAAGCTGAGCTTCGCTACCCATCGGAGCGATGGCAAATCCCCACGCGCCTGCTTCGTGCTCGGCGATGATCTCTCTGTAGGAATAGTTGTCTTCTTTTTGCTTTGCCTCATACCATTCTTGATAGTCTGCCAGAAGGATATCGGAAATCAGCAGATCGTGATAATTGTCCGAGCTGTAGTATCCCACGACCTCGAAGTCGTAGCTTTCAAGTTCAAAAGCATAGTCTGCGCCGTAGTCAAGTTCCATTCTTTGGAATGTCACATTGCTCAGATCGGGAGAAACGCGGTCGAAAAATTCCTTGCGGGCAATTTCTTCCATTTCGCGTCCCGAAATAGGACCGAATTCGTTTTCTTCATAACCCTCTCCGCCGTCGAAGAGATAAGAGTAATAGAAATCGGTGTAGCTGTAGAATTTGTCATTTTCGGAAACGTATTCGTCAAACTGTACGCCCGTGTTGTTGTGATATTGATTCATCAGAGCATTTTTCTTCGTGCGGGGCATCGTTCGAAAATCTTCGCACACGGCTTTTCTTCGCAGGAGTTGCTGGAATTCATAAGAGTCGATCGTGATGTTGGGGTTTTCGTCGGTGATGTGCTGCAAACGGTCGAGCAGACGCCAGGAGAAGGTGTAGAGTGCATCGTCATCAAGGTCGAGCTCAAGCAACGTTGCAACGTATTTTGCTACGGCAAGACTCTTTTCGCCGTTCGGATCAATCTGCACCCAGCGTTCCCAATAGTTCATTCCGCTACCCGCCGTGGCATCCCACAGTCCGTTGTCGGGATACAGCGAGTGGATAAAGCTGCTAAACGCGGCAGTGTCGACGTCGACGCTGAGTTGTGAGGGGAAGAGCGAGAAGTAGGTTCCCTCGGGGAGAATGATTTGATTTTCTTTGAGACTTGTCAAAGGCGTGCCATGGATCCAAGTGATGTCGAGCTTTTCGATTGCTTCGCTTCCCGCAAGTTGACGGAAAGCCTGTCCGTACATCATTCCGCCAATGATTTCTTTATCTGCCTCGGACGTCTTTCCGTCGGGCGCGAGAACGATAAAGGTTTCACTGTTCCAACCGTTCATATACTGACCGATTTGCTGATTTTGCTGCGAATATTCCTTGACGAGCAAGGCAATGTCGTTTTCACGGGCAAAACCGAGCATGTGGAAGCCGTAGCGGAGCTCGGATTGCGCTTCATTGGTGAGCACCATCGTAGCGAGCGCATTTTCGTCCTCGACGACGGGCGTATTCTCGTCGGCGGGGAGAAGCGATTGATAACGGTCGTAATCAAACCCTGTGTCAATGACGCCGACGATCGTAACTTCCGAAGCGCTTTGGTCGGGAGACATCGAACGACCCATTACCAGATGTTTGCCGAGAATTTCCTGTGCCGTGACCTTGCCTGCTTCGATTTCTTCTTCGTGCATCTGATTGAGGAAGCCGAATTCATTGAACTGACGAAGCATCAGCTCGGTGATCGCAATTTCTCCGTCTGCTTGCGGCAGTCTGCCCGCGGTGATGCGGAGCTGTGCATTGGAAAGCTGGGCTTCGGTCATATTCACAAAGCCCATGATCTTTCCTTCAAACAGCGCGCTGCTATTGGAGAAAGCTTTGAAATGCTGTGATATCGAAACGCCCGGATTCCAATGATCACCGCTCGTAAAGACGGGGATGAAATCAAGTCCCGTCTGCTCCCTCAGATACTTGATATCGGCATCGTTCATCGTAGCGTAATTGTAGTAGGAGTCGGGGTCTTCGCCGTCGTAGATATAGGTGTGCTTTACTCCGAGGGATACCGAGGCATTCTTGATGCCGGAATCCATCATAGAGGAAATAGCGGCGGTATGTTTTTCATATGCGCCGAGCGTATCGGCAAAGCCGAAGAGGGCAAACGCAATGAGCGAGAGGAAAATCGTCATCACAAGACGGAATTTCTTGTGCTTCAGACCGCTGGCGCCAATGCGAAGCGCGTTCTTTATCGGAAGCGTGGAACGGATAAACTTGCTGTCCTTCTTTTCGTAGGACTTGAGCTTGACGTCGGGCTCTGCGGTACTCTCAAAGACCGAGGTGTTGCCTTCGGCACTGATGCCCGCCGCCGAGCGGAGCTCGTCGTTGATACGTCCGTCTCCCGAGAGAATGATGTCGCTTTGATTCGACTGGAGATACTCGTTGATCATCTTCAGATCGGTTTCGGTCAAACGGTAACCGCCCTTGATGCGGAGAATTTGATCGTTGATCTTCTGAATTCCTTCGCTGAGCTGAACGCTCTGACGCTCGTGCTTGGTGACGTCGGAAAGAATCTTTCCGTCCGAAAGCTCGACGATACGGTCGGCGTAACGCTCGGCAAAGTCACGGTCGTGCGAAACGATCAGAACGAGCTTTTCGCGGGAGAGCTCTTTGAGGGTATCAAAGATTTGCTTTCCCGTGTTCGAGTCAAGGGCGCCCGTCGGCTCGTCCGCCATAATGATCTGCGGATCCTTGACCAGCGCACGGGCAATGGCAACTCTTTGCTTCTGACCGCCCGAAAGCTCGTTGGGCTTTCTCTTGGCATAGTTCAGAAGGTCGACCTGGGCGAGAATTCCGTTGATCTTTTCGTCGGTGGCTTTCTTGCCCTGAAGCTCGAGTGCCAGACCGATGTTGGCACCGACGGTGAAGTCATCCAGCACGTTGTATTCCTGAAAAATAAAACCGATAAAGGTGTTTCGGTAGGCGTCAAAGTCCGAGCCACCGAAATCCTTCGAGGATTTTCCCTTGATGATAAATTCACCGTCATCGTAAGAATCCAGACCGCCGATGACATTGAGAAGCGTCGATTTACCGCTTCCCGATTTACCGAGGATGAAGACCATTCCGGTTTCGGGGAAGGACAGCGACACGTGATCGAGCGCCTTGACCGATTCACTCGTTTTGGAACGGTAAATTTTGGTTAGATTTTTTATTTCTAACATAAGTTGATCTCCTTTCGGGGAATTTTAATTGATTTTATTATACAAGAAAAGAAGCCTTTTTTCAAGAGCAATCAAAAATTTTTCAAAAAAAACTTGCCGAATAAAAGTATATTTTGATTTTTTTGCGTACATTATAAATTAGATATCGGGTTTTAGAATGTTTTTTCGTTTAAAACCCAAAAAAACAGCGAAGGAGGGAGAAAATGAAAGATTTTCCGTGTATCAGAGAACGCTTTTTGGAGAATGAAAAGGAACGGCTGTCGCCATACGCGTTTCTGACGGCAAATACGAAGGGCAGAGAACGCTTTGTTGCGCCGTGTCAGTTTCGTACTGAATTTCAGCGAGATCGCGACCGAATCATTCATTCGCAATCCTTCCGCCGACTGATGAATAAAACGCAGGTCTTTCTGGCACCTATGGGCGATCACTACCGTACGCGAATGACGCATACGCTTGAGGTGACGCAGATTGCACGAATTATCGCACGCGCTCTTTCCCTCAACGAGGACTTGACCGAAGCCGCGGCGCTCGGTCACGATATCGGGCATACGCCTTTCGGACACGCGGGGGAGTTTGCGATGCGAAAGTGCTTCGACCCCGAATTTACCCACTATAAGCAGAGCCTTCGCGTGGTCGAAAAGCTCGAAAACAACGGAGAGGGACTCAACCTTACCTGGGAAGTCCGCGACGGAATCGTGAATCATACGGGAAGCAATATGGCAAGTACACTGGAAGGTGTGATCGTCAAATTTGCCGACCGTATCGCCTATATCAATCACGACATTGACGATGCTTGCCGTGCGGGGATTCTGAAAATCAGCGATATTCCAAAGCCGCTTCGCGACGTGTTGGGAGAGACGCACTCCGAACGTATTGATACCATGGTCAATTCGATCGTCCGCGCCAGCACCGATCAGCCAAAGATTCAGATGGAAGAGGACGTGCAGTATGCGACCGATCGATTGCGTGACTTTCTCTTTGAAGCCGTCTATCGCAACCCCGTGGCAAAATCCGAGGAGAGCAAGGCGCAGGAGATGCTGATGCGGCTCTTTGAGCACTTTGTCAAGCACCCCGACGGAATGCCCCTGCTCTACCGACGCAACTGTGAGCAAGAAATCGTCGAGCGCTGTGTCTGTGATTTTATTTCGGGAATGAGTGACCGCTATGCGATTGAGGTTTATTCCGATCTCTACATACCGAAGGTCTGGAAAGGGGGACGCGAATGATCTCAAGAGCAATTATTGATGAAATCGTTGCCCGCAACGAGCTCGAGGACGTGATCGGCCGTTACGTGACGCTAAAGCGTGCGGGCTCAAATTATCACGGACTTTGCCCCTTCCATAGCGAAAAAACACCGTCCTTTACCGTATTTCCCGCGACGAGAAGCTTTTACTGCTTCGGTTGCGGCGCAGGCGGAGACGTCATCAGCTTTGTGATGAGGGAAGAAAATCTCGATTACGTCGGTGCGCTAGAATTTTTGGCGGCACGCGCGGGAATTACGATTCCGAGCGACAATGCGCCCGAGGAACGCGAGGGCGTACCGCGAAAGAGAATTTACGAGATGAACCTTGCGGCGGCACGGTTCTTCCGCGAGTGTCTTTTTGATGAGAAGCTTGGGGGAGAGGGACTTCGGTATCTGACCGAACACCGCAAGCTTTCGACGGCGACGATCCGCCGCTTCGGACTCGGCTTTGCACCGAATTCGTGGGATATGCTCACGAAGACACTTCGGAGTCAGGGATTTACCGAGGAAGAGATCGTAGCGGGATTTTTGGCAAAACGAAGCGAAAAAAGCGGACGGCTGTTCGACCTGTTCCGCAATCGCGTGATTTTTCCCGTTATCGATACGACGGGCAACGTGGTCGCCTTCGGCGGACGCGTGATGGACGATTCCAAGCCCAAATATCTCAATAGCTCGGATACGCCCGCCTTTAAAAAAAGCCGACACCTCTTCGCCCTCAATTTTGCGCGAAAGCACACAGAGGATCGTCTGATTCTCTGTGAGGGATATATGGACGTTATTGCACTGCACGCGGCAGGCTTTGAGAATGCTGTGGCAACACTCGGTACGGCAATTACTTCGGAACAGGCGAGAATTTTTGCCAAATATACGAAGCAGGTCGTTATTTGTTACGACTCGGATAACGCGGGACAGACGGCGGCAAACAAAGCGATGCGACTGCTCGGTGAGGTTGGCGTCGACGTCCGCGTTCTGAAGCTCGAAGGAGCGAAGGACCCCGACGAATATATCAAAAAATTCGGTGCGGACGGATTTGCACGAGTGCTTGACCAGAGTATGACGGGATTTGATTTCCGTCTTGCGAGAATTCTCTGGGACTATAATCTGGCACTGCCCGACGAAAAAATCAAGGCATCTGCGGCGGTTTGTCAGATGATTGCCGACGCACATTCCGAGGTGGAACGCGAAATTTCGATTCGCAAGGCGGCGGAAAAAATCGGAGTTTCTCCCGAGGCGATGCGTTCCGATACCGAGCGGATCCGAAAAAACCGTTTGCGTGAGATGAGGAAAAAGCAATCGCAGGACGCACAGTTTTCGGTTAAGAGCTTTGGCGACCGTATCAATATGGACGCCGCAAAGAATATCCGTGCCGCACGGGCAGAAGAAACGGTGATCGGACTGATCCTGATGGACGAAGCGTTCCGCGCCGAGGCGGCATCGGGAACGGCTGGCGTTGGGAGTGAGGATTTCTTTACGGGCTTCGGACGGCGCGTCTTTGATGCGATCTGCGAGCTCGAACGAAGCGACGGTGGATTCTCCAAGGCAATGCTTGGACAGAGCTTCAATGCCGACGAGCTCGGACGGATCGAAAAGATCGAGCTTGAACGGAGAAATCTGGTGCGGAACGACCGTGCGGTCTTCCTTGCCGCGATCGAAGCTCTGCAAAATGAAGCGCGTGCCTTGAACGAGGAAGATAAATTTGCCGCGCTCAGACGCAAGCAGGCAGAAATCAGAGAAGCAAAAGAAAAGAAAAAAACGTAAAAATACATAAATCGGAAGGAAAAGAACTATGACGGAACAGGAAATCAAACTGGATAACGAAAAATCGATCAATCTTGGAGAATTGATTGAAAAGGGAAAGCAGGGAACGCTGTCGACCGATGACCTCGAAGAGGTTGTGGAAGAAATGGATTTTGACATCGATGGGCTCGATAAGCTCTACGATACGCTGGAAAATAACGGAATCACGCTGCCGGGCGATCTTTCGAATACCGAAATGGACGAGATCGAGTCCGAGGTTGAGGCATTCGGTACGAGTGAAAATATGGAACGAATCCTTGAGCAGGAAGGTCTTGCTATCGACGATCCTGTCCGTATGTACCTCAAGGAGATCGGTAAAGTGCCGCTTCTGACGGCAGACCGTGAGCGCGAGCTTGCCGAAATTATGACCAACAGTACGGGAGACGACGAAAAGGCATTGGCAAAAAACGAGCTCGTCGAAGCAAACCTTCGTCTGGTTGTTAGTATCGCAAAGAGATATGTCGGTAAGGGAATGTTCTTCCTTGACCTGATTCAGGAAGGCAACCTCGGTCTGATGAAGGCGGTCGATAAATTCGACTACAGCAAGGGATATAAGTTCTCGACCTACGCCACCTGGTGGATTCGTCAGGCAATTACCCGTGCGATCGCTGATCAGGCAAGAACGATCCGTATTCCTGTGCACATGGTTGAAACAATTCATAAGGTTTCGCGTTACTCGCGTCAGATGCTGCAGGAGCTCGGACGTGAAGCAACGGCAGACGAGATCGGAGAAAAGATGGGAATGAGCGCCGAAAAGGTGCGCGAGATTATGAAGATTGCGCAGGATCCCGTGTCGCTCGAAACGCCGATCGGTGAAGAGGAAGACAGCCACCTTGGTGACTTTATTCCCGACGAAGATACCCCCACACCGTCCGATGCTGCGGCAACGACGATTTTGCGCGAGGTGATCGAGAAGCAACTGCATACGCTGACGCCCCGTGAAGAGCACGTGATCAAGCTCCGCTTCGGACTCTACGACGGACGTTCGAGAACGCTCGAAGAGGTCGGTAAAGAATTTGACATCACGCGTGAGCGTATCCGTCAGATCGAAGCCAAGGCACTCCGCAAGCTCAGACATCCCAGCAGAGCAAGACATCTGCGAGGATTTTTGGATTGATTTTGGAAGAGAAAAAATCATCATCTTGCCCAAAAATAGCGAGAAAAAGTTGTGCAACTCAATGATTGTGTTGTGCATAGATGAAAAACATTCTTTCCGAAATTGTGCAAACTGTTGAGTTTTTTGTCCGAGAAGGCGGAAAAAACAAAAAGAATTTGAAAAAACCGAACGCCGTCGCAAAAAAATCACTTGACATTTTTGCCAAATCATTGTAAAATAGTATAGGTAATAAAATGTCATAGTGTCGCTATGGCGAATGTTTCAAGGGGGAACTTTATGATGAAAAAATTCATCGCACTCGGTATGAGTTTACTGATGCTGCTGAGCGTCTGTCTGACGGGCTGTGCCGAGAAGACCGACGAAGAAGCGGTTGAGAATATCAGCAAAAAGGCATCGAAATCGGCGGTTACGCTTTCTATGTATTTGATGTCTGATGCAAAGGTTGATAAGTGTAAGGACTGTGTGAAGTACGATGCCGGTAAGGAAGGCGCGAAGACCTGTGTGGACGCGAAGAAACAACCCTGTACTTTCCGTTTGATTTCGGACGAGGTCAACAAAATTACCGAAAGTAAATACAAGGTTCGTCTGGTGCTGAACTACTACACCGAGAAGGACTATTACAAGAAGCTGGAAGCTGCTTTTAAGGCAAGAGAAGAAGCCAAGAAGAAGGGTCAGCTGATTGGCGGAACGATCAATGATAACGAGCAGAAAGAGGACGAGACGTTCGTCAACGAGCTCGGTCAGATCGAGATCAAATATCCGACGATCGCAGGCTATCAGGTAGACATTTTCTTTATGGGCGGCGAGACGAAGTTCAACAAGTATAAAGAGGAAGGACTTCTTTCGAGCCTGGATACCGAGCTGAGCGACGCATCCAAGAAGCTTACGCAGTACATCTTCCCGCAGTTCCTCAGCGGCATTAAGACGCTGGGTGGCGGAACAACGTATGCAATTCCGAACAACCGTACGGTTGGCGAGTATACCTACCTGTTGCTCAACAAGCAGGCACTGAATGAAACCTACCGCAGAACCGAGGGTGGCAACACCACGTTTGATACCTATACGGCATTGACGGCAAAGGATTGTGAAAGATTCCTCGACGACGTAAAGAACTATCAGTCCGAAGAATTCTACCCAATTTATAAGGATGAAGAGATCTCCACACTCGATATTGCGGCTGCGAACGTACAGTTCTTTGGCGCGAACTCCAAGGGAAAGACGCTGGTTGACGATTTCTCGCTGATTGGCGGCTACTACGCTAAAGACGCAACCTTTGGAACCGGCTTTGCAAACTATGAGTCGATTTTGGATAATGCTGAGTTCCGCTCTACGCTTGAGACACTCAAGAAATACGAGCAGAACGGATACTACTACAATGAAGAAACCGATGCAGGCAAGAAGCCCGCAGTACAGTACATCAAGGGCGGCGCGGAGATCGTAGAGCAGTACGGTGACGAATACGAGGTTCTCGTTGTTGAAAATCCTCAGCTGGATAAAGCATCGATTCTTGAAAGCACGTTTGCTGTCAATGCAAACACCACGAGTCTTTCGCGCAGTATGCAGATTCTTACCTTGCTCAATACCGATGAAGATTTCCGTAACCTCATTCTTTACGGTATCGAGGGTGAGCACTACCGTGTGATCGATACGGGCGTAGAAAAGAACGAGCTGGGCGATACCTACAAGAAGGTAGAGCGCCTGAACAACAAGTATAAGATGGACGAGAACAAGACGGGTAACGTCTTTATCTCCTACCCGTTGCAGGAAGTCGGTAAGGCAGAGATTCTTCCTTCGATCCGCGATTGGGGCATCAAGCAGAATCAGGATATGACGGTCGATCTTCTTCTGGACTTTGACATTAACAACGGTTTTGCTGTCAACGCAACGCAGATGAAGAGAATTCGTACGGCATCGAGAGCAATCTGGAAGAAGTACGAAGAATGTGACAACTTTGAAGAGTTTATCACGTATGCTCAAAAGAAGGTTGCAGAGTCCAAGGTCAAGAAGGCAATGAACAATCAGATGTTGCCTCACGGCGATAAGTGGGAAGAGTGCGATCAGACGTGTAAGTCGATGGCTTGCGCTTACCGCGCTTGGCTGCAGTCGAAGATTACGAACTAAAAAATCAAGCAGGTCGCCCGAAGCGGTGACCTGCTTTTTTGAAAAAAGAATGTGAGAACCAAACGATGAATCAACAGAAAAGCGTCCCACAGACGGTGATTTGGGACTTTAACGGAACCTTGCTTGACGACGTTGATGCGGGGATCGATTCCGTCAACGAGCTTCTTTGCGAGCGGGGATACGCTCCGATTCCGAGCCGAGAAGTCTATCGGGAAACCTTTGGATTTCCGATTCGCGAGTATTACGCGAGAATTGGATTTGATTTTGAGAGGCACCCTTACGAGGTTCTGGCACCGCTTTGGGTAGAAAAATATTTACAATGGGTCAAGAACGCGCAACTATATGAAGACGTTCTTCCGACGTTGACCGAGCTTCGTACCCACGGTGTACGGCAGATCGTGCTTTCGGCAACCGAGCGAAAAATGCTCGAAGGACAACTTGCGTCACTTGGAATTTTGGGTTTCTTTGAAGAGATTTTCGGACTTGATAATATCCACGCCGCATCAAAGCTTTCGTTGGCGGAAAAATGGCGCTCCGAGCATCCGAACGAACGCGTGCTTCTGATCGGAGATACCGATCACGACGTCGAAGCGGCACGTGCCATCGGCGTCGAATGCGTTTTGGTGGCGAGAGGACATCAGTCGAAGCGCCGTTTGAAAATGCTGGATGTCCCTGTGCTTGAAAATCTCGGAGAAGTGATGAATGCCTATTTTAAGGAATAAAAAAGAGCGTTATTCTATGATAACGCTCTTTTTTATTTGTTATGCTCCTACAATGGCTTGTGCCAGAAGGAGCACCACGGGCATTGATAAAACCGAGAGGAAGGACGTCGTGCCGACGACCTGCGCCGAATACTCGGGTGCGACGTCGTGTAGCTCGGCGAGCATCGTTACGACGGTTGCCGAGGGCATTGCCGCCACGATCGTGGCAAACCAGATCCATTCGGCGTCCAGTCCCAGAAGACGCATCGCACCGCAAACGAGAAGCGGAAAGACGACGAGCTTCAAGGCGCACAGATAATAAATTTTTCCGTTTGTGAGAAGCTGACGCGGCGTTCTGCCTGCCAGAAGCGCGCCGATAATAAACATCGAAATCGGCGTACACATCGGTGCCACGTAAGAAAAAGCTTGCATGATCGGAGGAGCAACGTAATTGGCAAACCCCAAAGCAACCTTCTCCCCCAAGAGCATCGGAACGAGGCCCTTGCAAAGATAAATGATGATTCCGATATAACAAGGTACGGTTCCCCAGTTCAGAAGCACCTTCTTCGGGGAAAGGGGAATATCCTTGCGGCCGCGCGCAATGATGGAAAGTCCCCAAGTCCACAGGACGATATTGAAGCTTGCACAGAAGAAGGCACCCATAAAGAGTCCCTTGGCGCCAAGCAGCGATTCGAGAATTGGAAAGCCGATAAATCCAACGTTTCCAAAGATCATCGTAAACTCGGTGATCTTTCGTTCATCCATTGGCTTGAGGCGCAGACAGCAGAGATAGGAAAAAGCGGCGAGGATGACGTGAAAGACAATTCCGAAAAGGAAAGTGCCAAAGCCGAGTCCCAGATTTTCTGCCGAATATTCCATTTTGATCAGCGCATAAATGATCAGCGCGGGATTGGTGACCGTGATGACCAAACGAGAAAGCTTTTTGGAAGCCACGCTGTCTACCACACCCGTCCAACCGCAAATATATCCGATCATCAGAAGAAGAAAGAGCATCACGACCGCGTGAATCATCGGAAGAAAATTCATTTGTTTTCTCCTTTCCGAAGCATCTCCAAACGCTCTTTGATCTTTTTCATATCTACGAGCATTTCTTCCTTTTTGCGGGGATCACGCAAAAGAAGTGCGGGGTGATACACGGCGGTGATGAGAAAATTTCCCCGTTCAAACCATTCCCCGTGTTCCTTGGTAATTTTGAAATCGGGCTTGATCAGACGCATTGCCGAGATTCTTCCGAGGCATACGATGATTTTTGGCTGAATCAGGCGAACCTGACGGCGTAAAAATTCGATGCAGGCGTCTTCCTCTGCGGGCAGAGGATCGCGGTTCTTGGGGGGACGGCATTTCAGAATGTTCGCGATATAGACACTCTCACGCGGAATATCAACGGCAAAGAGGTATTTGTCGAGAAGCTGACCGGCTCTTCCAACGAAGGGAGTGCCCGTCTTATCCTCGTTTTCTCCGGGAGCTTCGCCCACAAAGAGAATATCCGCCGTCGTACTGCCCGTGCCAAAAACACAGTTCGTACGGGTTTTGTGAAGCTCACAGGCGGTGCAGGAAGAGCACTCGTCAAAGAGTTTTTGCCAGGATTCGTTCATAGGGATCTCCTTTATCAGAGTATGATTTTTCGACATTCAAGGTAGTAACGCTTATCTTCGGCGTGTCCCATCGAAAAGGTCTTGCGGGGGAGCGCGCCGTCAAACATCACGGTCGGGAAGAGCTCGCTCTTTTCCATTCCCGAGAAGAGGAATCCGATCGCATTCGGCTTTTTTGCGAGAGCTTCCACTGAGCCTTCTCCGTGAATGTAATCGACCTCGGCACCTTTGTGGGATTTCAGATATTCGTCGATGAAATCCTGAAGTGTTCCTACCGTCAATTGACGGACGGGCGCGTCGATCGTCAAAGCTCCGCGTTCCGAGCCGAAGAGATATTCGCAGGACTGCGGTGCGGCAGAACCGTTCAGATTCTTCACATAAGCGCGAAGAGCGGCGAGGACGTCTTCGGGGTCGACCCCGTAGAGAACGCGGTAAAGTGGCTCAAATTTCAGCGCCTCGTCGTGAATGTTGACCACCTCAACCAGCGCGTAGCGCGCAGGGTGCGCCGCGGCGGCTTCTTCGCCGATCGCAGCTTTGATTTCCTCGTATGCGGCTTTTGCCGAAGCGAGCGAGTGGTTTCCGTCACCGACGGCAAAGAGCAGAGGAGCGAGTGACGCGTCACCGTAGCGTGCGTCCATTGCTTCAGGCGTGATCAGCGCATCCAGCGCACGTCCGATGCGACGGATCTCCGCATCGTCGAGAAATCGTCCGAAGATATGTCCGCCACCGAGCATCAGATCGGTGTCATAGGCAACGGAACCCGATTTTGCTGAAGCCAGAGGCTCAATGACCGTACGGTCTGCGTCATCGATCAGAAGCATCACATGGGGAAGCTCGACCGCCGCACCGCGGCGAATTGCCACTCTCGGCGGAATTCTCTCTACCACGGTCGCTTCGGTCGCACGGATCAGCGCCGAAGCTCCCTTGCGGTAGTCGTAGCATTCGAGGTCAATTGCCATTACGATACCGCGGCGGATCGAGCCGTCCGATTGCGTACGCTCCACGTAGATCATTGTGTCGGTGTTGGGCAAAAGAAGCGTATTTAAATAATTTTTCATCGTTTCGTTGATACGCGGGATTCTCTCTTCGCTTTCCGAAAGATAGACCTCGGGCAGAATCATACGGAGCGTCGACGGCGCGTCGGCAACGCAGGTCTCGGCGCTCTCCCAGTATTCAGGCTCGCTCGTAAATTGGTCGCAGGCAACGACTGCCCATTTGGCAGGGTCGTATTTCTTGAAATCGGGCAGAAGAATGTCTGCCGCAGAATAACATTTTTTCATCTCGGATTCCTTTCTTGAGAAAGATTACAGTTGGGAAAGAATAGCGCTTGCCAGATGTCGGTACCCCTCAG
>JAZOSZ010000061.1:0-7189 GCA_045657365.1 Eubacteriales bacterium | reverse complement strand
TGCGCCTGTATAAGATTCCATAGAGCGTGCAACCTCCTCGGGAGTACCGGATGCCACAAGCGTTCCTCCACCGTCACCGCCCTCGGGACCGAGATCAATAATATAGTCTGACGTCTTAATCACGTCCAGATTATGCTCAATCACGATCAGCGAATTTCCCGCACTGCAAAGGCGTTGCAATACGTCGATCAGCTTTGCAACGTCATCGCTGTGAAGTCCCGTGGTAGGCTCATCAAGGATATACATCGTCTTCCCTGTTCCTCGTTTGGAAAGCTCGGTTGCAAGTTTAACGCGTTGCGCTTCACCGCCCGAAATCGTAGTGGACGATTGCCCAAGCTTGATATAACCAAGACCGACGTCAAATAAGGTTTGCAGTTTGTTTTTGATTCTCGGAATTCCGTCAAAGAACAGCAGTGCTTCCTCCACGGTCATTTCCAGCACGTCGGAAATATTCTTTCCTTTATATTTTACGTCCAGTGTATCACGGTTATAACGCTTTCCGCGGCAAACGTCACAAGTAACGTAAACGTCGGGCAAAAAATGCATTTCGATTTTTTTCAGACCGTCACCTTCGCAAGCCTCGCAACGACCGCCCTTCACGTTAAAGGAAAAGCGTCCCGAAGAATATCCCTTTGCTTTGGCATCTGTCGTTTTGGCAAAGAGATCACGAATTTCGGTAAATAGACCCGTATACGTGGCTGGGTTAGAGCGAGGCGTCCGTCCAATCGGACTTTGATCAATATCAATCACTTTATCCAAATGTTCTACACCAAGAATCTCCTTGAACTTTCCGTGTGAGCGAATCGCCCCATTGAGTTCACGAGAGAGTGTCGGATTGATAATTCCGTTGACCAACGAAGATTTTCCCGAACCGGAAACACCCGTTACACAAACAAAACAGCCAAGCGGAATTTCTACGTCGATATGCTTCAGATTATGCTCATACGCGTCAATAACACGAAGAGAGTTTCCGTTTCCTGCCCGTCGCATTGTGGGAATATCGATTTTCTTTCTTCCCGAAAGATAGGCACCCGTAATGGAATGCTTGTTCTTCATTACCTCTTGCGGCGTCCCTGCGGCAACAATCTCGCCACCGTGAATTCCCGCACCTGGGCCAATATCCACCAGATAATCCGATGCCATCATCGTTTCCTCATCATGCTCAACGACAATCACGGTGTTTCCAAGGTCGCGTAGCTTTTTGAGTGTTTCGATCAGCTTGGTATTGTCACGCTGATGCAAGCCAATACTCGGCTCATCGAGAATATACAGCACTCCCACCAGTGCCGAGCCAATCTGTGTAGCCAAACGGATTCTTTGTGCTTCTCCGCCCGACAAAGAGCCTGCTTTTCTCGCTAAAGTCAGGTAATCCAAGCCAACGCTGACAAGGAAGCCAAGGCGTGCGCAAATCTCCTTGATAATTTCGGAAGAAATGATTTTTTCCATTCCTATCGGTTCAAAGCGTTCAAAAAATTCCAGTGCAGATGCCACAGAAAGACGGCACACGTCGTCAATGTTTTTACCGCCAACCGTTACAGCAAGATAGTTGGGAGAAAGTCTTTTCCCTTCACAAACAGGACACGGTGCTTCTTCAATGAATTCCTCGTAATATTCGTTGTTTCCGGATTGAGTCATACGATTTTCAATCATTTTGATCAAACCTTCAAAACGGGTTTTCTGACGATGTGCTTCCCCTCCGAACCAACGCTCAACATCATAGAGCTCGTTCCCCGAGCCATACAAAAGAATATCGTAGGCTTCTTTGGAAAAATCCTGAATTTTTGTATCCATATCGAAGCCAAAGCGTTCACCGACAGCCATAAAAAGCGGGCCGTTCCAGCTTTGCTCCTCCAAGGTTTTGAAGCCGTTTACAGCAATAGCACCTTGGCGAAGAGAAAGTCTTGGATCGGGAATCAAACGATCCACCGCAATCCGTCGAATTTCACCGAGTCCCGCACAATGAGGACAAGCTCCTGCGGGATTATTGAAAGAAAACATTCTCGGCTCAAGCTCACCGAAAGAAATTCCGTGTTCTTCACAAGCGTAGCTTTGCGAAAATTCAAGTTCTACGGCTTCTCCGTCCCGTGGTACCGTTACGATCAAAAGATGACCGTCCGCCAGACGCAACGCATTTTCCACCGAATCAGCCAAACGGGAGCGAAGATCGGTTTTCATAATCAGACGGTCAACAACCACCTCAATCGTATGCTTTTTATTTTTATCCAATTTAATTTCTTCGGAAATATCATAAAGATTTCCGTCAACTCGCACACGAACATAACCGCTTTTTTTGGTGGAAGCAAATACCTTTTCGTGCATACCTTTTTGTGCGCGAACGATAGGTGCCAGCACCATAAATCGCTCGCCTTCGGGAAGCTCCATAATCTGATCGATAATCGTATCGGTAGATTGACGTTGGATTGCTTTTCCGCAGATGGGACAGTGCGGAATGCCGATTCTCGCATACAAAAGACGAAGATAATCGTAGATTTCGGTTACGGTTCCCACCGTAGAACGAGGGTTCTTGGATGTCGTTTTCTGGTCGATCGCAATTGCGGGAGAAAGTCCCTCAATCAGATCCACCTCGGGCTTATCCATTTGCCCCAAGAACTGTCTGGCATACGAAGAAAGAGATTCCACGAAGCGTCGGTGTCCTTCGGCATAAATCGTATCAAAGGCAAGTGAGGATTTTCCGGATCCGGAAAGTCCCGTCAGAATCACGAGTTGATCTCTCGGAATCTCTAAATTTACGTTTTTCAGATTATTTACGCGTGCTCCGCGTATCACAATTGATTTTGGCATATTATTTTTTCGACTGTTCCTTTCGTAACTCTGCAATTCTGTCGCGAAGATACGCTGCCTGCTCAAATTCAAGATTCTTCGCGGCACGTTTCATTTGTGCTGTCAGCTCCTCAATCTTGCGATCACGCTCTTTGGCGCTCATTCGTTTCTTCGATCCGTCAGAATTCTTGCGCTCATTCTTTTCCGAGCGTCCGATTTCAATCACGGCACGTACATCCTTGACGATCGTCTTGGGGATAATTCCGTGTGCTGCATTGTATTCCGTCTGAATTTTTCTTCTTCGTTCGGTTTCGCGAATCGCCGCCTCCATAGAGCCTGTGACGGTATCGGCATACATAATGACCTTTCCATGCGCGTTTCTTGCTGCGCGTCCAATCGTTTGGATCAAGCTGCGCTCGGCACGCAAGAATCCTTCTTTGTCAGCATCCAGAATTGCCACCAAAGAAACCTCGGGAATATCCAATCCTTCGCGAAGTAGATTGATTCCCACTAAAACGTCAAATTCACCCAAACGCAAATCTCGAATAATTTCCATTCTCTCCAGCGTATCTACGTTAAAGTGAATATATTTGACCTTCACTCCGTTGTTTTGCAGATATTCGGTAAGATCTTCTGCCATTTTTCGTGTCAGAGTGGTAACGAGTACACGCTCTTTTCGCTCAGTGCGAATACGAATCTCGCCCATCAGATCGTCAATCTGTCCTTCAATCGGACGAACCTCAACATCCGGGTCTACAAGTCCCGTAGGACGGATAATCTGTTCTACGATCCGCTCCGATTCCGCAAGCTCGAAATCTCCCGGCGTTGCGCTGATATAGATCGTTTGGTGTAATTTTGATTCAAATTCCTCAAAAAAGAGAGGTCGGTTATCAAATGCCGACGGCAGACGGAAACCAAAATCCACCAGATTTTTCTTTCTTGCCGTATCTCCGCCGCTCATTCCGCGCACTTGCGGAATCGTTACGTGAGACTCGTCCACAAACAACAAAAAATCTTCGGGAAAATAATCCAACAAAGTATATGGCGTTGCCCCTGCCGGTCTTCCTGCAAGCACCCGAGAATAGTTTTCGACGCCTGAACAGAATCCAACCTCACGGAGCATTTCCATATCGTATTTCACGCGTTCTTCGATTCTCTGCGCCTCGATCAATTTTCCTTGGGAACGGAAAAATTCCACGCGCTCATTCATTTCTTTGAAAATTTCCGCAATGGCTTTTTCTTTTTTTTCTTCCGAGACGGCATAGTGTGTCGCGGGATAAATACCTACGTAGGAAAGATATTTGATGACTTCTCCTGTCACGATATTGATTTCCGCAATCCGATCGATTTCATCTCCGAAAAATTCGACACGAAACGCGTGTTCCTGCATATTCGCAGGAATAATATCCACCGTATCACCTTGAACGCGGAATTTATCACGCTCCAAGGAAAAATCATTTCGATCATAGCTGATTGCTACCAAGCGACGAATCAGATCGTCACGCCCCATTGCCATTCCCGGGCGAAGCGCAATCACAAGATTTTTATATTCCACGGGATCACCCAAAGAATAAATACACGATACGCTCGCAACGATAATGACGTCGTTGCGCTCAAAAAGCGCCGAAGTTGCACTGTGACGAAGCATATCGATTTCGTCATTGATCATGGCATCCTTTTCAATATAAACGTCTTTTCCCGGAATATAAGCTTCGGGTTGATAATAATCGTAATAGGATACGAAATATTCTACAGCATTTTCGGGAAAGAGCTCCCGAAATTCCGAACATAGCTGTCCTGCCAGCGTTTTATTGTGTGCTAATACCAGGGTTGGCTTGTTCACATTGGCAATAACGTTTGCCATTGTAAAGGTTTTTCCCGAGCCGGTAACTCCGAGAAGTGTTTGTTTTCGTTCACCGCGAAGCACACCCTCGGTCAGCTTTTCAATGGCTTGCGGTTGATCTCCACCGGGAGCATATTCCGAGCGTAATTTGAATTTTTGTTCGTTCATAGAAAAACTCCCTTCTTTGAAACTTCATAATATATTTATTATACCATATTTTTTTGCAGAAATAAATAGGCTACGGCAAAAAAAGAGATTTCGTTTTACGAAATCTCTTTTTTTGTGCACAAGCGAAGGACAGCTTGCAAAATTTTTGTTTCATCAAGACCTGCCGCTTCATAGACCGTTTCTCCGATTTTTCTGATTTCCACAAAGGAATCATTTACAGCAAGAATTTCAAAATTCTCGGAAGAAAGTCCGTGTTGACGCATCATCTGAAGAGAAAGGTTCATTCCCATACCGCCACTCTGAATTTCTTCCTCTAAGAAAAGAAGCTTGGTACGTTTGGAATCGATCGCCGTAGCGAGCAACTCCGCGATCTCTTCATAGGGCTTTAAAAATTCCAACAGTACAATACCGACGGCTATGCCTTGCTCCGCAAGACGTTTCCTTGCTTTCATTGTTTCTCCGATGATCTTTCCGTGTGTCACAATAACAAACTCTGGTACATCAGCATCCGAAAAGTTTTTCGCAAGACCAAGCGTCCTTGAAAGTCCGCTTGGATAAAATTCGCGCACAACCGCCTCATCTTCGGTAGCATTCGGATAACGGATCACACAAGGAAGATCGGCATCATAAGCCTCCTTCATTGCTGCTCGAAGCGTATCAAAAGTCATTGGTGTATAAATCTTGAGATTGGGAATCTGCGATAAAAATGCCACGTCAAAGATGCCGTGATGCGTAGCTCCGTCTCCTGCATTCAAGCCTGCGCGATCAACCAAAAGCACACAAGGAAGTTTCTGCAGAGCAATATCGTGAATCACCTGATCATATCCGCGTTGCAAAAAAGTAGAATACAGTGCAACAAAGGGCTTCATTCCATTGGCGCAAAGTCCTGCCGCAAAGGTCAGCGCGTGTTCCTCGGCAATTCCCACGTCAAAGAATTGTGACGGTGCGACGGCTTTGACAGCGTCCATTCCCGTAGATTCTCCCATCGCCGCCGTGATGGCACAAACGGTAGAATCTACCGTTGCCATTTCAGCCAACGCGTGTCCCATTTCTTTAGAAAATGAGGTTTCCGAACGAGTGTGCGCCGAAGGTTGCATTCCGTGATAGACGTCGGGCGCTCTTTCGGCAGGTGCGTACCCCTTTCCCTTTTTGGTTTTCAAATGAACAACGACGCTTTCATCGAGTTTTTTCGCTTCCCGAAGCAAATGCTCCACCGCCTCGTAATCGTTTCCGTCGATCGGACCAAGATACGTAAGGCCCATACTTTCAAAATAATTGGAACCGTACAGCACGTTCTTGAACATCTTTTTGACACCGCGAACAATTCGAAAAAGAGACTTACCGACCAGAGGAATTTTCCGAAGGACTCTTCCCGTCGCCCGCTTGGTTTTAAAATATCCCGACTTGGTACGGAGCTTTGAAAGATTCTTCGCGAAACGTCCGATATTTTTGGAAATCGACATTTCATTTTCATTCATAATAATGATAAGACGAAGATCTTTTTTGCAATTGTTCAGTGCCTCGTGAATCATTCCCCCCGTATAAGCACCGTCACCGATCACAACGACGGTATAGGCATCCGATCCGTTCAAGGAATCCGAAATGGCAAAGCCCAACGCCGCCGACAACGAGGTAGAGCTGTGCCCTGCACCAAAGCAATCGTGTTCGCTTTCAAAACGATTGGTAAATCCGCTTAGTCCTCCCGCTTGACGAATGGTGTCGATTCGGTCGTAGCGTCCGGTCAGCATCTTATGAACGTAGCTCTGATGCCCCACGTCAAAAATCACGTGGTCTTTGGGCGTATGGAAAACACGGTGAATTGCCATTGTCAATTCCACCGCACCGAGATTGGAAGCAAGATGCCCTCCGTTCTTCTCTGTCACACGTACAAGCTCCGCACGAATTTCTTCGGCAACCTCTGCCATTTTATCGGACGGAATGCCTTGAAAATCTTCGGGAGAGTGTATTCCCGTTAAATATTGAATTGTCTTAGGCTCTGTCGTCTTCACGGGTTCTCTCCTTTCTTTGATTACTTTTTATATTATAACATACTTTCCCTTAAAAAGAAAGTCTTTTTTAAAAAAAACTGCCGCCCAATGGGGCGGCAGTTACGATGAAATGAATTCAGCAATTTTTCTCAAAGGCAGCACGCATTACCGCAAGCTTAGCATCAGCCTCAGCAGGGGTCGGTGCAACTACGCTGAAATAGAATTTACACTTTGGCTCAGTGCCGCTTGGACGAACTGCTACCCAGCTTCCGTCCTCAAGTATAAATTTCAGAACGTTTGAGCTTGGGAAGCCCGCCGCCTTCATTTTGTCAGACAAGTAATCCTCGATCTCAACGACCGAAATATCATCTACCTTTGCGGGCGGTTCTTTGCGGAGATCGTTCAAAAG